>DATAMS010000475.1:0-16276 GCA_036260495.1 Thermoanaerobaculia bacterium | reverse complement strand
CGTTCATGCCAGCCGTTGGCGTCCCGCAGGTTCCATTTCCGGCGATGGTCACGACAAAGCCGCTCGCGGTGACTTCGCGGATTCGCTGGCTGCCGTCGTCGGTGAAATAGAGATTGCCGGCGGCATCGAGCGCAAGAGAATACGAAGTGGTCATCCCTGCCAGCACGGACGGGCCGTAGTCGCCGCGGAAGGCGCCGGAGCCTCTGCCAATCAGTGTTGTGATCGTGCCGGAGTTATCGATCCTGCGGATGCGGTTGTTGCCGGGATCCGACACGTACACAACGCCATTCGCATCGACGGCAACCGGTCCCGGATTGATCAGAGCCGCAGTGGCCGCACCGCCGTCGCCTCCGAACGTGCCCATTCCTGCAATGGTGTCGATTCTGTAGTTCTGGGCGAAAAGCGAAACAGGTACGGCCAGACAGATACAGAGCCAGAAGCGATGGATCACCCTTGCCTCCATTGAAGGTGTACACAAGAACAATATTCGATCGCAGGAATGATTACGAAAGCCGGCGAACGGCCAGGACGCCAGCAATTGCCATCACCAATCCAAGCGCGAGGAGACCCTCCCAGGTCAGCGCAGGAACCACTACGCCGCCGGTACCGGTAAGGCCGCCGGCCGCGTCGAGCGCGAGGCCAAACGGGGATGAAAGGCCCGTAGCCGGTCCGGACACCACAAGAAGAGGCGGTGTGTTTCCATTGGCGGTGCGTAAGAAAGCGCGCAGGGAGTCAGCGCCTCCACCGGGTTGGTCAGAGGCGATCAGCCGGTTGTTTGCGTTGTCCACAATGATGCCGCCAATGGACGAAAAGCCAGTCAACCCGCCGGTCAGGTTGCGCTTCGGAGCTACGTTGCCGCTATCGGTCAGATTGAAGACCACGACACCTAATCCGGTATCGCCCTGCGCGAGCACTTCGCCATTGGTTCTATCGACCGTCACGTAGTTCGTATAGTTGCCGAACTGGGTGTTGCTTCCGGCGATGAAACGCTTTGGCGCCACGTTGCCGGAATCGGTGCGGTTGAAAACGAGGATGCCTGGAAGATTAGGCCCGGCCACGTCGTAGCTGTCAGCAAAAAGCTCATCGGCCACCGCGTCGAAGGCGATGCTGATTGGATTATTCAGTTTCGTGTTCGCGCCGCTGATTTCTCGCACCGGCAACGCGTCGCCACTGGCCGTCCGGGAAAATACGCGGATCGAGTTATTACCCGTCAGGACGATCAACTCGTTATGCGCCGTGTCGACGACCATGTCACGCACCTGGCCGATCTGCGAATTGGCACCGTCGGTGAGCGTTCGAACCGGCAGCGCATTGCCACTGGCGTTGAGTGCGAAAACGCGAATCGCTTTTCCGAAAAAGTCCGCTACGTAAAGCTCGTTGTTGACCGTATCGGCGAAAAGCGTTTCCGGCGAGTTGAATCCTGTGTTGGCGCCCGCGATCGTGCGGCTTGGCGCGCTGTTTCCTACCGCAGCGGGAGAGTAGACGGTCACCGACGCACCGCCGGAATTGGCCACGTAGACATCGGCCCATACGGCGGATGTAACGAGCATCGTCAGGAATGCAACACCGAGGGCTTTCCACGAGGACTCACGCATGTACAACCTCCCATTACCGTCGTCGAGGCCGGGCCGCCGCGCACGAAGCAATATACCGGCATTTTCGTGCGATTCCACCATTGTCCTGGCAGGCTCAGCCCTTCCTTTCGATCGTATTTCGTCAGGCGGCATCGAGCGTCTCGCGCCGCCTCCTACCGTAGATCGTCGTCGATGCTTGCGGCGGCAGGAATCGAAATCGGATTCCGCCGCGCCGGGCGCCACCTTCATTTCAAAGTGGCCAGGTAAGAAGCGAGATCACTGGCGTCCGGCTGTGTGACGCCGAGGTCAGGCATCGCTGTTCCAGGCTTCATTGTCTGTGGATGCTGTAGCCACACTTCCACATCAATCGGCTAGTTCGGAAAGCGGCCAGCGATGTAACTGCGATTGCCCATGCCGGTCAGTGACGGACCTACCATTCATTCCGCCAGGGACAAATGAAGCGTTTGCAATCACTTAGGCGCGAATTCACACTGAGCGCGGGCACGGGCCTTTCGGGAGCGATCCACGCAAGTCAATGAAACTGCGTGAGTTATCTTCGCGATCGCGATGATTTGCGAAGACCGAAGGTCTGACCCCAACGGCTGACGTCGTTCAGTGCAAAAGCGCGGTGGGGCCAGACCTTCGTACTTCGATCATCCCGCGCTATTCTCGCGCAAGCCATTTTCTGAGAATGACTTACGGCTTTTGACTCGATTCCGCCACATTGGCTCCCGCGATCCACTATAGGTACAAATGACGCGTTTGCAATCACTTAGGCGCGAATTCCGGACTGAGCGCGCGCACAGGCCTCTCCGA
Source organism: Thermoanaerobaculia bacterium (assembly GCA_036260495.1). GTDB lineage: Bacteria > Acidobacteriota > Thermoanaerobaculia > Gp7-AA8 > Gp7-AA8 > JADGNZ01. Next base: position 13,886 of record DATAMS010000475.1, on the reverse strand, counting down.
AGCGATCTACGCAAGTCAATGAAACTGCGCGAGTTATGTCCGCGATCCCAATGGTTCGTGAAGACCGAAGGTCTGACCCCAACGGGTTATCCGGCATAGACCGTCTCGCGCTCCACCCGTAGTCGCAAGGCATACCGCTTCGGGCGCAGCTCGACGTCGATCGTTGCCTCGGTCGGCGTCAGAAAATCGGACAACGTCGCCGCGCGTACTCCAGCCTCGGTCACTGGAGGCAGCCCGTCGATGCGTGCGGCGAGCGTCTCCACGTTTCCTTCCACGACGATCATCGGAACGGCGGCGTGGCCGCTTTGGCATGCGGCGATCAGGCGATGGTGCCCATTGCGCAGGACGAGTTGCTCGCCGGCGGCGAGCACGCTGACGTAGTTCGGACGCGGCTCGATGCGGAACGTCAGCTCGATCGGCGCGGTGTCGGTGGCCCGCCGAATCTCCGCGCCAGAAACAGCCAGCTCGCCGCGCGACGAAATGAACGACACCGTCGATCCCTCGGCGGTTTCCGGCTCGACGTCAAGCGCGGTCGTGACTGGAAACAGAATCGGGATGATGTCGCCGGCGCCGAGGCGATCGCTCATCACGGCGACGCGCCCGAGGTTGACTACCGGCTGCAGCGCGGTGATCGAAGGCGCATGCACAGACGCCAGCGACCACGGACGCTCGCCGAGGGTCGATTGGAAGAGCGGCGCGGAGAGGATCTCTTCAACCGTGCCGCGCGTCGCGTCGTCCAGCGGCGCCGTCTCGACCGGCGCGGGGGCAGACGACGCGAGGAAGTAGTCGCGCGCCGCCGCCCAGCGCGCCCTGACGACCTTCGGCTCGATGATCGCCACACGCTGCGCGAACGCCACGGCGTGCTCGCGGTCGTCGAAGGCGCCCAACAACAGACGTCCTGGATTCAGCATGAGGTGATGCTCGAGGTGTCGGGAAGCTGCAGGGTGATCCGCAGCGGATCCGATGTCGTCAGCATACCGGTCGCATTGACAGGAGCCGTGAACGCGGGGTGATCACCTTGTGAGGTCACATTAAAGATGAGGAGTCCGGTCTCCGGAATGATCGGAACGCTGGGCGGCTGCGGCGGGGCACCGGCCGGCGGATCGAGGTGGATTCCCGCCAACGGCACGGTGATGCTCGCCTGCGAACCCGGACAGACCGTGCTCCCGATGACGCCGGTCGCGTCGATACCGGGAAGGTGCAGCGCATCGATGATTGGATTGGAAACCGAGAGTGATACGCCAGCGCCCATCTGATCGCCCGACTCATCGCGCACCACGATGGTGATCGTCTTGTGGCGCAGAATGCATCGCGCGCGGTTCTGCCACGCGGTGATCACGGCAGTGTCGCTGTTCAGGATATTCGTGGCATTGTCGAGCGCGGTCTTCGCGGAGTTGAACTTCGGCAGCGCAGTGGCCAGCAGCGGATCGGCCGGCGCGAGCGCGGTGAGCTTGTCGATGCACTCCTTGATCGCGTTGACGACGCTCGAGGCGTGATTGATGAGGTCGAGCGCTTTCTTGAGCTCCGTCACGCCAGCGTTGCAGTCGCCCGACAATGGCAGGGTGGCCGCGCGGTTGACGAGGCTCGTCACGATGTCGTCGACGGCGCCGTGGACCGCGGTGTTATCCGGATTGGCCACCTGCAACACCGCGCTGTCGAGAAGGGGCAGGTTGGCGTTGATGCACGCCTGCGCATCGAGGATCCCCGCGAGACTCAGCGAGCTGCAGATGCAGTTGGAGTACTTGGCCAGCACGTCGGGGCTGTGCGTCAGAACGTACGAGCGCGCATCGTCGGCATTCGCATTCGCGGCAGCGAGCTGCGTTGCTGCATTCGCCGTGGCCGCCGTGACGTCGAGCGGGCCGGTGATCGGCGACCCCACGCCGGGAATCACGGTTCCCGTGAGCGCGGCGGTGGCGATCAATCCCTGCAGCGATTCGATCTTCCCGGCGTTCTTGAAGGCGAGGGCCACCTGGCCCCATGCGTCCTCCATTTGCGTGATCCCGGAAAGGCAACCCGGGCCTGCCGGCGACGCAGCGACGGCATTGTCCATCGCTGTGTGCGCGGCGTCTTTCGCGGTCAAAGCTGCGGCAGCGGCGGAGTTGACGAGAGTGGTGATGGTGTCTGTAAGCGTGGGCATGGCTCGCTCCTTATTCCTGACCCACTCGTTTGCCGGTCCAGCGCTCTGCTCCGACCGCGATCTGCAAATCGGCGAACGCTCCGGTCACAACGGCCGCGGGCGAGTGCTTCGCTCCGCACTGCGTACAGGAACTGAGTGGCGCCCGGGTGCGCGACAGGACCGAGAGGTCGATGGCCTTCCCGCGCGCTTTCAATGCCTGCGTCAGGAACTTTTTCTTGACCCTGGTGACGAACCAGAACGTGCCGCTATCCTCCTCCTCGGCCTCGCGGATCTCTTCCAGGGTGTCGGCCAGTTTCTGGAAGTTGGTGATGGGGAAGACCTTCTCAAAGTCCGGAATGGCCTCGACGATGTCGCCGAGGGCCAGGACGATCGGCCCGGTCTCACGGTAGCTCGCCGTAATCAGCCGGAGGGGTCCGCCTGCGCGCTTCAAGAGCTCGTCCGCAGATTTGACCGGCAGCTCCACGCCCCAGAAAATCTCCCGGAAAAGCTGGGCGGATGAGCGGAGCGAACTGAATGCATCCTCGACGCTCTCCGCAGTCTCATTCCTCAGCGCGGCAATTTCGACGATCGCGGTATCGATCGCTTCCAGCGCATCGCGCAGCGGTCCGGGATTGGCGATACCTTGCCGTTGGGGACGTTTCTCCTTATCGTCGGCCATATTCCCTCCGTAAAACTGATTTAGTAAAGGAGTGTCGCGTGGGGTGGATCTCCCTAATCAGGCACAAGCCGGGAGGTGGAAGCAAATTCGGCGCCCGAGGCGTCTCGCCGGCGGCTGACAGACGTCTCGTCCGGCAGTGATCGCGGTTATTTCTGCGGAGAAGTGATCAAGAACGTCTTTGCGGCATTCGATTAATCACCATCGGGCGGGACGCCCGATGGCCGCGGGCGAGACGCCCAGCACTCCGCCTCCACCCGATCCCGCCCGCCCGACTTCGCGCGGTAAAGCGCGGCGTCGGCGGCGGCGACGAGGGCGGGCGGCGTCATTCCGGAGCCGGCGGACACGCCGAAGCTGGCGGTGACGACGCCTCGATCAGCGCCCACGTGGCGGATGCCAGCGTCGCGGATCTTCGTGCGGAGCGTTTCCGCTTCAGCCTTTGCTTCGTTCAGCGTCGTGCCCGGGAGAAGCCAGGCGAACTCCTCGCCGCCGAAGCGGGCGGCGAGGCCGCCGCGGGATTTGGTTTGCGCGGCCAGAAGCGCGGCAACGGAGCGCAAGGCCTCGTCACCCTCCTGATGTCCCTGCGAGTCGTTGAGTTTCTTGAAATGATCGAGGTCGAGCAGAATCAGCGACAGCGTCTCGTTGCGCTCGTTCGCTGCAGCACACGCTTCTTCGAGCGCTTCATCGAAACGGCGGCGATTGGCGACACCGGTCAATCCGTCCAGATACGACAACCCGCTGAGGCGTTGGTTGGCATCCGCGAGGCTGCTGGTGCGCTCGGCCACGAGTGCTTCGAGCTCGGCGTGGCGGGCGTGCAGCGCAACGAGGCGGAGGCGCACGATTCCCCAGACCGCGGCGATGAGAAGCGCAAGACCGAGGAGGCGCGCCCACCAGGTCTCGAACCATCGCGGCTCGACGATAACCGTCAGCCGCGATTCGCTTCCGCTCCGCACGCCATCCTCGTTCGTAGCCAGGACGCGGAACGTGTAATCGCCCGGCGCGAGTTTTGTGTAGGTGGCAACGCGGTTGGTTCCTGCATCGACCCAACCACGGTCGAATCCCTCGAGCATGTAGCGGAACGTCACCAGCTCCGGAGCGCGAAGGCTGAGAGCCGTGTATCGCAGCTCGAGCCGTTGCGAGCCGGGAGGAACGCGCAGTGAAACGCCGGCCGCGCGAACGCTGCCATCGATCACTGCCTCCTCCACGCGTACAGGAGGCGGAACCTCATTGCGAATGTTCGCTTTCGGATCGATCACGGCCAGACCGCGCGAGGTCGCGATCCAGATCCGTCCGTCGCGCGAGCGCATCGCGCCGGGAAACGCGCCGTTGCATTCCGCAGACGGCATTCCGTCGATGGTCCCGTAAACGGTTCCCGACAGATCGGACTTCTTCCCCATCATCGCCGCGAGCACCCGATCGCGTTTCACTCGATAAACGCCGCGATTGCTGGTGAGCCAGAGATCCGCGCCAACTCCGCCGTCCACGACATCGAACACGACGTCGTCATGCAGACCATCGCGCCGGGTCAGCGTTCGGACGGAGCCATTAACGGAGACATGGGTGAGATCGAGTCGCGCCAATCCTCCACCCGATGTTCCGATCCACACGCCTCTCCCCTCGGCATCCATTCTCAGGCTGAACACGCGATCGCTCTGGAGACCGCGCCCAAGAGTGGCGACAACGGCCGCATTCGATCCATCGCTGCTCACGCGCCACAATCCGGCGCCGTCCGTTCCGACAAGAAGACTCCCATCGGGCAGAGCGAGAATTGGACGTAGTTGCCGGTCCTCGAATTCTTTGACGCGGATTGCCCGTCCTCCGCGAACGAGCGCGAGGCCCGCCGCCGTGCTGACCCAGAGGTCGCCATTCGCAGTCTCGACGAGCGCGCGCACGCGGTCGTTCGGCAGTCCGGCATTGTGGGCATCGATCGGCTTCTCGAACTTTCCATTGCGAAAACGGGCAACACCGCCGCCGTCGGTTCCCACCCAGAAGCTGCCGTCGCGGCTTTCGATCAGCGCGTACACGGTGTTGTGCGGAAGCCCGTCCGCCGCCGCGTAGCACCGCACCGGACCTGGCAGGACTTCGCACAACCCTCCGCCTTCCGTCCCCACCCAGACACCGCCGTTGCGTGCCTCGAGAATGGCGCGGACGGCATCGACCGGCAATCCCTCCTTCCGCGTGAACGACAGCACCCGCGTGTCGCTCAGCCGAACGAGTCCGCTAGTCGTTCCGACCCAGAGGTTGGACTCACGATCCTCGATCATCGAACGGATGCCGGGGCTGGGCAGGCCTTCCGCGACGCCCATCGATTCGACGCGCGCTCCCCGCAGGCGCGCCAGCCCGCCATCGGTTCCGATCCAAAGACTTCCATCGCGGCTGCGCCGGAGCGTGCGGACGAAGTTGTTCGGCAGGCCGTCGCGCATCGTCACGGTCCGGACGATCGAGCCTGCGCGCCACGCTGCCAGCCCGCCACCGTCGGTTCCGATCCAGAGCGTGCCGTCGGGATCTTGCAGAAGCGCGCGCGCAAAATCGTTGGGCAGGCCTTCGTGTGTCGTGATCCGCTGCTGCACGCGCCCGCCGCGCCATCGCACCACTCCCCCGCCGTGCGTGGCAACCCACAAGCCGCCTTCACCGTCGTCCGCGATTGTCCAGATGCGATCGCTCGGCAGCCCATCGCGAACCGTGAAGCGCGTGACCTTTTCGCCATCAATGCGGAGCAGCCCACCTCCCGCCGTGGCAACGAACAGCGCTCCATCCCGCGCGGTATGGAATTCTCGAATGCGATCCGATCCCAGCGACTCCGGATGAAAAGCTTCGATCTGCCCGTTTTTTAGCCGGGCCACGCCGCCGCCGTAGGTGCCAATCCACAGCGTCTTGTCCGGCGCTTCGTAAAGCGACGAGATGAACGGACTACGCAGCGCCGGCGCATTCTGCCGGTCCCGAACAACGAACCGCATCCCATCAAACCGGACCAGTCCCTCCTCGGTGCCAATCCACAAATACCCATCCGAGGTCTGGACAATGGCATCAATCGTCGTCTGCGGCAATCCGGACCCATTCGCCCAGACCGAAAGCCGCGACTGCGTCAGCGCCCGGCCGGAGTCAAGTGCAAACGCGCCTGTTCCGAGAAAGAGCGCGACGATCAGCGCAACCCGGCAGACATTACTGGTTGAGGAAATCCGCGCCTCCGATGGTGTGGAGATCGTACACCGCCCGGAGCGCGGAGCTCAGCGCCTGTGATTCATTCGACAGTCCGGCGCAATTGACGGAGTAGCGTGCGGTTACCGAAAAACGAGCGGGTGTGACCGCCGCCGATGAGCCTCCGAATTCGCCTCGCCGCCAGCCAGAGTGCCGATAACGACGCCGGGAACATCAATCCGACAACGCCGCCGCCGCTCCGGTAGTTTGGGCTACCGAAGACGGCGACGGAGCGTACGACGGGTGCCTAGCCAGAACTACTCACCGCAGCACGACTCCAAACTGCTCCCATGCGCCAATTGAGGTTCTGTTTGCATCTAAGGCATCAGAGTAGACCGTTTGGGGAACGCCTCCCCCCTCGGCGACAAAATAATTGCCACTCCCTGCCTGAATCGCAATTGAAGCGCCAGCTCCGATAGTGCCAAAAGTGATCGTTCCGGCACCATTCGTCTTCCAAATCGTAAATGTCTCCCAAGCCTCGGGATGTGTCGAAGTCGCATCCACGGCGTCGCCACCATTGTACTGCGCCATAAGATAGTGACCATCAACCGTCAGCACATTGATCTGATCGCCGCTGTTCAGGAGGCCACCATTTCGGTCGATGATCGTGAAATACTCCCAACCCGCAACCTGAGGCGCGTTTACATAGACAACATTCCCGCCACCATCGCCAGCGGAGACGTATCCGCCGGAATACGAGCGCAGTGCGACCTTAAGTGCGCTCTGTGCCATGAGCGATTGGTAGTAGTCATATAGCGGCGGCTTCGTACCATCGGGCCGAACCAGCCAGTTGCCCGACATCTGATCATTGCGGGGCATGACGCCGCTCGGAATGGTGAACTGCGGCAGTACGCTTGAATCGAACAGCTCCCAGAACAGCACGTATCTTGCGCCCCAGCCGATCGCAGCCTCGGTAAGACGCCGGATCGTCTCTTTTGCGGGAGTGCCACCGCCGATCGATGCGCCGTTGTCGTCATTTTCCCTGGCGGCGTACTCTGCGACGAAGAGGTTGCGGCCTGGGAATGCCTGGCTTGGCGGCGCTTTACTCGCGACGTAGTCGAGTTGCTCGACGAGTTGGGCAGGGTCATTGTCGATACCGTACGCCGTCAACGAATAGAGATCGCAATGCGTGTAGGGCAGAACATCGTTAGTGAGCGTGATCATGTGCCCGTCGGGAGCGTCGGATGGCGGATAGCCAGGGGGTGCCTGAATCGCTTCCCGGACGAAGTTGACTTCGCCCGCACCGTAGACATGGGCCATGCTACCGGGCACTGCTGCACGGGCAGCTATGATGCCGTCCTGCCGGGCATTGAGCCATTTAATCATCGCATCTTTTCGTTTTGTCGTAATTCCAAACTCATAGTTGCCCCATTCCGGCTCCCGCGCGATCCAGTCACCCTCGCCGGTTCCAAAGACAAACGTTTTGTTTTCGGCAGCAAACTCTGTCAATAGGTACGTGGCGAGGTTCTGAATCGCAGCCTTCTCGATGGCTGCTTCGGCGTCCGTGAAACCGGCGTCCGAAAATGGGCTGTCGTCGTCGAAGAGAGGAGCCCCGTAGGCCGCCCCATTGCTCGTGCCCGCACCACACTTTGAAAATGACGCAATGTCTTCAGACGTACCCCAAGGTTGATGCACCATGACAGGCACGTTACACTCGATCGACAGGACAAAAGTCGTGAACGGCTTATGGAATAGCGCGTCATACTGCGGGCTCTTGGCAATCTCTCGGATTCGCTCTGCCGGCGGAACGCCAGCCGAGAAAACGTCCGGAAACGGAGGGTTCGCAGTGAACGTGTAAAAGGCGATCGGATTGGCATTCAGTCCAACCCGAATGACGTGCGAGCCCATCAGCAGAAGCTCATCAGCACCCTCATTGATGATGTCGCGCTTTTCACCTGCCGGTGGCGGCCAGGACTTAAGCGTGTACGCGGGAGAGTAATGGTACGCCCCCACGATATCGCTAATAGCAGTTTGAGCGTGTCCGACGCCCCCGGAAAGCGCTAGCACTGTAACTACGGCGGTCAATGTTGCGAACAACGAACGAATGTACTTTGACATGGCTGTTCTTTTGCCCCCATGGGTACACGGCCCTACTTCATTCACGTCTCACATTGGTGCATTCTCAGAATGCAGGGGCCAAAACTGCATTGATGGGCATTAGAAACGTGCTGCAAATAACTATCATTCCATTTCACCGCCGCCACCAGAAGGCTTTCATCAGCATCAGCCGGGTTGGCAACGCAAGGCAGTGGCACTGGAGCGCAGCCTGCGAAAGAAGGTGTGCTTGCTACTAACGGTCCGCCCCGCCGCGCGTCGGCCTCGGCTGCACGCGTGCCAGACGCGTCAAGGCCCGAATTCGGAATTGATTCGGGCTGATGTGTTCACTCCTGCGAAAGAGTTGGAAGAATGTCGCCCTGGTCGGAAATCCCGACTTGTACGCGATTGCGTTCATGGGAAGCGCCGTCATTAGCAGCAGCCGCTTGGCCCGCACAAGCCGGGCCCGCTTCAGATAGCCGGCCGGTCGCTGCCCCACCTCTCTCTTGAATGCCTTGCTAAAAGCGTACGCCGGCATCCCGCACTCGCGCGCCAATTCATTTACCTGCGGAGCCGTCTCAATTGCGAAGCAACGCTCGAGATATTCGCCGGCTATGTCAATCAATGGACGGTCAGTCGCAAACATGGTTGTCGAAGAGATGGATGTGCCCGCTCCCCGAGTCTCCTCCCAAATCCGCTAATCCAGCCACAACTGCAAATAACCATACTATCACCGCTGCGAGTCAATGCCTACAGTGATGCTCATGGACCGGGCGCGTGCCGTCATTTTGCGCTCGTGGACCATTCAAGGAGAACAGAATGAAGAGAATAGAAAGTCTAGGACTTGGTATTCTTCTGTTGATCGCCACCTCAGCAGGAGCGACAGATGTGCGCGATATCGTCGGCGTGTCACATGTGTCCGGTACATATACCTTCAGCTCGTGGGCCAGCGGTGGGAATAACGATTACCTCAATGAGGGCGCGAACGAAATCGCGGCCACGGGAACGCGTGTCATTAAGGTCTGGTTTCATCCCGACGGTATGTCTTTTTACCCCTGGACGCGGCCGACATCACTGTACCCTGGATACGACCACACGGACGCCGGGACGGCGACGCGGCTGGTGAACCTGGCCGCGACCACGCCCTATGCCACGCTCTTCTCCAATCCAGCGTTCACGACCTATGTCCTCGAAATCCTGCCGAACAACTCCGACAACTCGGCCAGTCGTTTTCAGGACGGAATGAGCGCCGCCGAAATCGATCAGGAGAAGACGGCGATGAGGAATCTCGCGGTATATCTCCTGCAGACGTACGGCTCGACAGGCAAAACGTTCGTGCTACAGAACTGGGAAGGCGACCATCTGCTGGATGGCGACTGCTGCGGTCAGCCGCCTCCGGCCAACATCAACACCGCCGTCGGCGGGATGATCGATTGGTTCAATGCACGCCAGGACGGCGTTACCGAGGCGCGCAACCTCTATCCGAGCGCCACTGCGCGCGTCGTCCATGCCGCCGAGGTCAACAATGTGTGGGAGGCCGTACAGGGCACGAGCGCCAAGACGGTTGTGAACGATGTGTTGCCGTACACGCATTGCGATCTGTACTCCTATTCATGTTGGGACATCGGCATTGACCGCGACCCGGACAAGCTCGCGCAGGCCCTCGACTACATTGCCACGAAAGCACCAAGCAGCTCTCTCTATGGACGCGCCAACATCTACCTCGGTGAATATGGGTCACCCGAAGTGGCCGACGACGGCGGGGACTCAACGCTCTCCCGCGAGCGCGTGCGCCGGATGACGGAAGTAGCGCTCGGATGGGGATGCCCGTATATTCTGTTTTGGGAAGTGTTCGATAACACGGATCCCGCGGCGGGCACTCCTGGCGGACTGTGGCTGAAACGTCCCGACGGCACACGGCCAGATGTCTATTACTACTTTCAAGCCTTGCTACAGCAGTCCATTCATCGCGTTGCTCTACGGGTCGACAACGGCAACTACACATCAGCGGACGATGCCGGCGGCGGCCTGGTTCACGTGAATGCGCCGGCGGTACAGGCGTGGGAATATCTCACCATTCTGGATCGCAACGGGGGCTCACTGGTCACGAACGATTCCGTCAATATCCTGACGCAACATGGCAACTATTTTATGGCGTGGCCGGATGGATCGCAGGTTGATGCCACGTCTACCCATTGCGGAGGTACGATCGTTCTCACGGACACGTGTAGTGCAGACGCCTGGGAATTGTTTACGGTCACAAAGCAGAATGGCTCCGGACCGATCGTGGATGGCGACACCATGGCGATACACGCTTTGGCATCGAACGCATGGGCGACAGCCGAGGGCGGTGGCGGCGGAAGCAACATCATGACTGCAAATCGGAGCGTCGTCGGCGTCTGGGAACAATTCGGCGTTGTCTTTAGACCCTGAAAAACGATTCGGTACTGACCGGCGTGACGCGTGGTTGCGCCGGTCAGCGAAGCGTTCCAGACTGGTGGGATCTCACCGCCTCCAGATTTTCCACCATGGACGCGGCGACGCTTCCGGGGAACGTGGTGCTTCAAGCGGGGGAACATCGGGCAAACAGCCGTCCTTTGCCGGCGGCCGTCCGGTGACGTGATGAACTGAGCCCTCTTCGTCAAGAAAATAGGGGACGCTGGGGTCAAAGGGACTTGATTCGAGGCGGGTATCGAGGCGCTGATACTTCGCGGTCATCGCTGCATCGATCGCTGAAGCGCGCGCGTATCCGCCCATCGAAACGATTTGCGTCGCGTCCACGCTGAATTGCGCCTCGGTAAGAGCAACCTCCAAAGCGCGCATATTGGGCGCAAAACAATTCGTGTAGTCACCATTCAACGTATCCGCCGGATAGGCCTGCCAGAGCGGAAGCGTAGCGAGAGCAGGGTTCAGGTTGCTCAATGTTGTAATCGATCCGTCAGGCAGGAGCACATATTCGTCGATGAGCATCGTCCCGACAAACAGCGTTGCGCCCGGTTTCATCACGGAGCGAATTGCATCGAGAGCTGCCAGCGGTTTGCGCAGGTGATACAAGACACCAAGGAACAGTACGATGTCGAAAAAACCGTACTCGGCAGGCGTTAGGTTGTATACGTTATCCATCCGGTAGGACACGTCACTCCCAAGAATCTGGCGCGCCGTTGCAAAGCCGGTGTAGGTCTCCGGTACAAAGTCCATTGCGACGACATCAGCGCCGCGACGCTCCAGCTCAAACGAGAAAAACCCGTCGGAGCAACCGATGTCCAGTGCTCTGTAGCCGCGAATATCGGCGGGAAGCCCTAGTTGATCCAGAATCGGGAGCTTCATTCGATTCGAGTCATCACCGGGCGTTACGATGCCGGAGGCGAGCTCGATCTCGTGCCACCATCGGCCATGTGAGGCAATGAGGTTGCGTATTACCGCTTCATCACGGATTGGCTTTGACATGCTTCTCCCTATCGCATTTGGATCATTCCGGAGTACGTCTCCTCGAATCCACCGCCCCCTCCCCCGCCGCCCTCGCTGCATCTCTCGGTGAACCGCCCCATTGGCGGCTCCAGGCGCGGCGGAGTTGCACGTCAGAGCCGAAGCCGGCGACTGCCGCGGCGCGGGTGACCGTCGCGCCGTATTCGAGGGACTGTCTGGCGCGCTCCAGGCGGATGAGGCGGAGGTAGTGCAGCGGCGAAATGCCGGCGTGGTCGACGAAGAGGCGCAAGAGGTGACGCTCGGCGGCGTGGCCGATCTCGGCCAGCGACGCCATGTCCCAATCGCGCTGCGGCTCGGAGACGATCGCATCCTGCACGCGGTGCACGGTCGGGTGGAGGTGGCGGCGGTGCATGTGGAACGGCGACAGCTCGGTGTCGCGCGGCGAGCGCCGCAGGTACACCACCATATCCTCGGCCACGCTTGCCGCCAGCGCCTCGCCGCACTCCTCGGCGATCAGGTGCAGCGCGACGTCAATCCCCGCGGTGATGCCGGCGCTCGACGCGAGCGGGCGGTCCACGACGAAGACGCGATTCTCGACGACCTTCGCGCGCGGCGCGAGGGTGCGAAGCATCGGCAACAGCTCGTGGTGCGTGGTGCAGCGGCGGGTGCCGAGGAGTCGGGCGCGCGCGGCGAGGAGAGTGCCGGAGCAGATCGTCAGCAGGCGATGCGGCGAGTCTTTGTCGAGGAGCGCGTCATGAAGGCGATCGTGCAGCCATTGCGCAGCGAGCGCGATCTCCGGCGTGACGTTCGTTACGTGCGCCGTCGGCTGACCGACGACGACGACCCACGTCGGCGTGTTGAGCTGATCCGGCAACGGAGCGAGGTCGCCGAGGGCGAGTCCGACTGATGTCGGCATCGTGGTTACCGGCCCCGCGAAGCTAAGACGAAAACGCGGTGGCAGTCCTCGAAGTTCGCGGTGCTGGTTGGCGAGACGAAACGCTTCGGCGGGACCAGCGATGTCGAGCAGCAGCGAGTGCGGCACGATGACGAAGAGGACGTCGATGAGCTGGGCGCGGGTATTCATGGGCGAAAAGCCAGCGATCAGAATAGCTCTCTTCGCGCCTTCGCGTCTTCGCGTGAAAAGCTGCTCACGCGAAGGCGCGAAGACGCGAAGGAGGTCCTTGTCCGAAAGTGGTTGAAAGATGTCGGGCCGTGCGGCGACAAGACATCGGGACGCCGGTACCTTCGCCGCATGCACATCGAAGCATCCCAAACCACTCGTCGCCGGCACGATGAACATCTATTCGCGGTCGCATTGCCGATCGTCATGGCGGCCGCGCTCGCGTGGTGGCATACGTCCTTGTCCGCACAAGCGACGAAACGGAGCTCGTCGCTAGAAACCACCGTCGACGCGAGCATCCATCCCGGCGACGATTTCTTCGCATACGCCAACGGCGCCTGGCTCAAGGCCAACACGATTCCAGCAGGCAAACAGCGATGGGGAGCGCGCGACGAGCTTGAAGGACTGGCCCGCGGCCGTGTCGCGGCGCTACTCGACGCCGCCAGCAGCGCGCCGGCCGGCTCCGCGGCGCGCAAGGTCGCGGACTTTCGCGCTGCGTACATGAATGAAGCCGCAATCGAAGCCCGCGGTCTCGCGCCGCTCAAGCCGCAGTTCGATCGCATCGAGAACATTTCGGACAAAGCGCAGCTCACGCGCATCCTCGGACGCGGTATGCGCGCGGATGTCGATCCCGAGGGATTCGGTGTTTACGATTCCGCCAGCGTGCTTGGGTTGTCAGTCGAGCAAAGCATCCACGGCGAGAAAAACAACGTCGCGTTCCTGCTGCAAGGAGGACTTGGGCTGGATCGCGACGACTACCTCGGCGCTGATTCAGCTAAGCGAGATCGTTATCGCCAATCAATCGCGAAGACGCTCACGCTCGCCGGCTTCGACCGCGGCGACGAGCGCGCGAGCGCGGTGCTGGCGCTGGAAACGGCGATCGCGCAGAGCCACACCACGAGCGAAGAATCGTCGAAGGACCACAACGCCGACAACGTCTGGACGCGCGCGGACTTTGCGCAGCGCGCACCGGGAATGGATTGGACATCGTTCTTTGATGCCGCGGATCTGGGTAAGCAACCGGATCTCGTGGTCTGGCAGCCGGCTGCGGTCACCGGTCTGGCGGCGCTCGTCGCATCGCAACCGCTCGAAGTCTGGAAGGACTACCTGCGCTTCCACGTCATTCTCGATTACGCGGACGTGCTGCCGCGCGCATTCGCCGAGGAGGCGTTGGCGGCAAACGGGAAACAATCGACGCGTGCCGAACGCGCGCTCGCAGCCACGCAATCAGCAATGAGCGACGCGATCGGCCGGATGTACGCGGAGCGCTATTTCCCCGCCGCGCAGAAGGCGCGTCTGGAACGAATCTCCGACAA
>DATAMS010000462.1:0-19563 GCA_036260495.1 Thermoanaerobaculia bacterium | reverse complement strand
GAACTGGCCATCGAAGGGATCACGTCGATCGATGACGGCCACATCGTCTTTGCTTCTGACGCCATTCGAGTCGCTGCGAGAAACCTGATCCCTTCGTCTTCGCGGCAGATGCTTGCGCGCATCGCAGCGGACGTCATGGTGGGCACTGCGGGCGAGCTTGCGGACGCCGCCGCGCTTCTGATCGACGCGGGCGATCCGCGCGCTGCCGCCGAGCTTCTCGAAAAGGTCACGTTTGCCAACGACAGACATCTGCTGCTGCTCCAGTCGCTCCCGCGCCAGGCGTTGACACCAGCGTTGGCCGAAACACTTGCCCGCGCGTTGATCGATCACGGACGTTATCGCGATGCGCGCGATATCGTTCTGCTACTCACCGGCGACATACGCGAGTTGCTTCTTGCCCGCATCGAGCGCCGCATGGGCGACTACTTGCCGGCAATCGCACGACTCGAACGGATTGCTTCGCGAACGTTCGGACACGACATTCTCCGCGCCGAGTTGTTCCATCTCGTCGGGCGCTACGACGACATGCGCGGCGCGCTGCAAGCGTGCAAACCTGCAAGCGACGAGGAGCAGGCGCGTTTCGCTTACTTCCGAGCGCATTTGAAGCTCGAAGGCAATCATCCGGACGATCAAACGGATGTGGAGCCGCCGGAGGGACACCATCTCACCTCTCGTCTGTGGATGTATCTCGCTGCCGCACGTCACGACCTCGACGAAGCGGCCGCGCATGCATCGGCGTCGCTCGCGAAAGCGCGAAACGTCGGCGAACGGATCGATGCAGCGCTCGACCGCATCTACATTCTCTTCACCGCCGGCGCCTGGCCGGAAGCACGCGAGGAATGCCTTCGCACGCTGACGCTCGTCGAGGAGACGCAGGGAGACCGCGCCGCCGGCAGCATCCTCTTTATCCTCGCCTATCTCGCCGCGGACGATGGCCAGTGGGCAAGCGCGTCGCAGCACATCCACCGGCTCCGAAATTTCTATCGCGGCACGGGCAATGAGCGGCGCCTGCTCGAAACCGAATTGCTCGCCTCGCATCTCAACTTTTCGCGCGGACGTTTCGCGGACGCCATGCGCGGCGCTCAGTCCATCGCAGAGATCGAGTCGACACCCCAGATCCGCGAAGCTGCCGCGCTGATTCTCGACGAGATCGACTGGATGGAACGGCGCGACACGCCCCTGCGCTCGACCGGAACGTCGGGAAACGTCGAGCTGACGCGGCGGCACCAGACGATGCGCATTCGCCGGTCCGGCGGCAGCGTCGATTTGAGCGGCGCCATAACGCGCTCGCAACGGCTGCAACTCTTTCGTGATGCCATCGGTCACGGCCGCACCGACGAGGCGTCGCGCATCGCCGCAGAAATGGGAATCGAGGTCCCCGTCGCGGAAGGGAACGCGTCGTTGCTGGAGCTGAAAATGCTTCGCGATGCGGCCCTCCGCGAGTTTCCGTTCAGCCCGCGCGACTTTGTCCCGACACCGTGGCGGTTCGCGACACTCAATCGCCTCGGGCAGTGGCACGAGATCGGAGCGCTTCCGGCCGCCCACGCCGCGGAGCTCGACCGCGTTCTTGCGTCTGCGGAGACCGATTGGATCGTTTGCAGCGATCGCGAGCTTCTCTTCGTCGATGGCATCAGCCGCTGGTGTGCCGAATCGCGCGAGGCGCTTGCTGCGATCTTCCGAACGCGCGCCGAGCATCACCGCATGCAACGCGTGATCGAACAAAACGAGAACGTGAGCGTCGCCAAGAGCGAAGCGATCGATGGAATCATCGGCGATTCGCCTGTCATGCGCGAGCTTGGATCGCTCATCACGCGCGTCTCTCGCCGCGACGTTCCGGTCTGCATTCTCGGCGAATCGGGCACTGGCAAAGAGCTGGTGGCGCGCGCCATCCATCGCTATTCGCCGCGCCGAGGAAAGACCTTTACGGCGGTGAATTGCGCGGCATTGCCGGAGAACCTCATCGAGAGCGAGCTCTTTGGCTGCGTTCGCGGCGCGTTCACAGGCGCCGATCGCGATCGCGCTGGACTCATCGAGACCAGCGAGGGCGGGACGCTGTTTCTCGACGAGATCGGCGAGATGCCGCTGGCCGCGCAGGCCAAGCTCCTTCGCTTTTTGCAGGAGGGCGAATTCCGCCGCGTCGAACCGCGCCGCGGACGTCCGCATCGTCAGCGCCACTAACCGCAAGCTTGAGGCCGCCGTTGAAGAGGGACGCTTCCGCGAGGATTTGTATTACCGCATCGGCGGCATCGAGATCGCGCTTCCTCCGTTGCGCGACCGCGCCACCGATGTTCCGATGCTGGCCGCGCACTTCCTGGCGAAGGAACGGGAGAAGAGCCGCGGCGGAGCATCGAAGCTGACCGCCGACGCGGAGTCCATTTTTCTCGCCTACCGATGGCCGGGGAACGTTCGCGAGTTGCAGAACACGATTCGCGCCGCACACGCGCTGGCTGGCGACGCCGCGGCGATCGACGTCGAGCATCTGCCCGAACGAATGCGCAGCGCCGTCGTGCGCGGAGGCGCCAGCATCAGCTCGTATCAGGATGCCGTGACCCGTTTCCGCCGCGACCTGATCGAGAAATCGCTCGTGCAGGCGAACGGAAATCAAAACCGCGCCGCGGCGTCGTTGAGCATGTCGCGTCAGGCGCTCGCCTACCAGATCCGCGAGCTGGGCATCCTCGTGCGGCCTCACGTTGTCACAGAGCGCTGACCCCGCCGAACCGGCACCGTGTCACACCTGTCCGTACAATGGCGGCACCGCTATGCGCCACTTGCCTGTCATCGCCGCCGTCGCGGTCATCGCTGGATGTGCTCTCTACTCCGATGTGTCCATCTCCCCATTGACGTTAGCGCCCGGCGCGATCGATCAGGGGAGTGATTTGCCTTCCATGATGCGAAAGAGCGACTACCTTCGTGCCATCGAGCAAACGCCGCTGGTCGAAGGCCGAGCGAAACCGAATCCGGCGGAGCTCGTTGCCCTCGGCTCCGCAGAGATGGCCGCCGGACACTTCGACGCCGCGAGGCGCCACCTTCGCACCGCCCTCGATGCAGAGCCGTTCCGCTCGACATACGCCGATGCGGCGTGGCTGCTTTCCCAGCTCGAGTACCTCCGCAATAATTTTGAAGCCAGCCTCGAA
The DNA here is from genome assembly GCA_036260495.1 of Thermoanaerobaculia bacterium. Taxonomy (GTDB): domain Bacteria; phylum Acidobacteriota; class Thermoanaerobaculia; order Gp7-AA8; family Gp7-AA8; genus JADGNZ01. The sequence goes on along the minus strand of DATAMS010000462.1, from coordinate 16,429 downwards.
TGGGCTCACGTCGCCGCCGATCACGGCTTGATCGTGCGCAAATGGCACACCGATTTTCTCGAATCGCTTCGGAACGTCGATGTCTATCGTTTCCGCGGACCGGTATCGGAACGCGTCCCGGTGCACATCGGCAAGCCGGAAGTGCCGCGCGTCGAGATCACCGTCAATCATTCCAAGAATGTTCTGGCAATCATCGACTCGGGCGCGGTCATGTCGATCATGTCTCAGGGGTTCGCCTCGTCGCTTCCGGTGCACAAACTCGGCAACTTCCAGGGCATCTACTCCGGGCTGGTCGGCGAGCCGATTCCGGTCGAATTCGGCTTGATCGACTCGCTGCAGATCGGAAAAATGACGATCGAGAACGTCCCGGTGGCCATCATGCCGGACGACAAAATGAGCTTCGTCATCGGCGGCAAGCACCAATTTGCAATCGATTTTCTGCTCGGTGCTCACTTGCTGAAAGAGCTGCGAATCGAGCTCGATTTCCGGCACAACCAGGTGGCCTTCACCCATCTCACGGCCGCCGACCGCGTTCCCGCCAACGATCAAAATCTCTTCTGGGATCAATCCCGTCCGGCGGTTCGCGGCGTCATCAATCGCAAAGGTTGGTTCACCTTCATTCTCGATACCGGTTCGGAAGTGACCTTCCTCAATGCAGCGCAGGTGAGCTCGGCGCAGTTTCAACTCTTCACCAAGGTTCATAACGCCACGCTTCAGGGGCTTGGCGGCGCGGAAAAACATGGCGAAAAAGTCGAGGACGTGGAGATCGGTCTCGATCGCTGGGCGGGTGAGTTTCGCACGCTTCCGATGTACGAACCGGGCGCATCGGAGCATGAGCGCGCCTCGGGAATCATCGGCGAGAACTACCTGAAGAACTTCGTCGTCACGATCGACTTCGGCCGCATGCGTCTCGATCTCATCCCGCTTCTGCGCATGCCGGTAGCGGAGATCGAAGATACGGAACGCCCGACCGGCGGCATCCCGCGATAGTCCGCGCGCTGCTTCAGAAGACGCCGGAAAACGCCGCCCCGCGATTGCGATACGATCCCTCGGTCATGGAAGAACGTCCCATCATTCGCTCGACGACCGTCCTTTGTGTTCGCCGCAACGGCGCGGTGGCGATGGCCGGCGACGGGCAGGTCACCGTCGGAACGACTGTCATGAAACACGGTGCGGCCAAAGTGCGGCGCCTCTATCACGACAAGATCCTGGCTGGTTTTGCGGGCTCCGCTGCCGATGCCTTCGCGCTTTTCTCCCGCTTCGAATCCAAGCTCGAAGAGTATCGCGGCAACATGGAGCGCTCCGTCGTCGAGCTGGCCAAAGACTGGCGGATGGACAAGTACCTGCGCCAGTTGCAGGCCTTTCTCATCGTCGCAAACGCCGAGCGCGCCTACCTGATCTCCGGTACCGGCGATCTGATCCAGCCGGACGACGGCCTTCTCGCCATCGGCTCGGGCGGCCCGTACGCGCTCGCCGCGGCACGGGCATTGATGCAGCACACAGAATTGAGCGCGGCCACGATCGCCGAGGATGCGTTGCGCATCGCTTCGACGATCTGCATCTACACGAATGACCAGATCACAGTTGAGACTCTTTGAAGCAAAGATCAGGAATCAGAGATCAGGAACTTTCCGGCTGACTTGAACCTGATTTCTAATCTCTGGTCTCTGATCTCTGCTAACCGCTCTCCCAATCTCTGATAAACCTTCAAAATCATGGTCATCCAACTTCCCGGCAGCAGCGTTGACGAATCCAGCCACTCCGAGCGGCTCACGCCGAAAGAAATCGTGCGCGAGCTCGACACCTACATCGTCGGCCAGCACGCGGCCAAGCGCGCGGTCGCGATCGCACTGCGCAACCGCTGGCGGCGTCAACAACTCCCCGCCGACATGCGCGACGAGATCGCGCCGAAGAACATCATCATGATCGGACCGACCGGCGTCGGAAAAACGGAGATCGCGCGGCGCCTGGCGCGGCTCACCAAGTCACCCTTTCTGAAGATCGAAGCGTCGAAATTCACCGAGGTTGGTTACGTCGGCCGCGATGTCGAGTCGATCGTCCGCGACCTCACCGAGATCGCCGTCAAGCTCGTCAAAGACGAAAAGACCCGACTCGGGCGCGAGAGCGCCGAACGCAACGCGCGCGAGCGGATACTCGATCTCTTGCTGCCCGATTCGCGTCGTCCCACCGCTCGTCCCGCATTCGTCGGCGCACCCGAAGAGCCGGCTCCGACCGAGACACGCGACAAGCTCGGCGTATGGCTCGACGAAGGCCGTCTCGACGAGCGCGAGATCGAGATCGACGTCAAAGAACAGAGCTTTCCATCGTTCGAGATCTTCTCCGCGCAGGGCGTCGAGGAGATGGGCGTGAACGTGAAAGACATGCTCCCCGGCCTTTTCGGCGGCAAATCAAAGCGCAAGAAAATGCGCCTCGGCGACGCCCGTCCGATCATCGTGCAGGAAGAGGCGGAAAAGCTGGTCGATCAGCAGAACGTCGCCCGCGAAGCGATCGATCGCGTCGAACAGAGCGGCATGGTCTTCCTCGACGAGATCGACAAGATCGCCGGACGTCAGAGCGCGGGCGGCGGTCCCGACGTATCGCGCGAGGGCGTGCAGCGCGACCTGCTGCCGATCGTCGAAGGAACGACCGTCAACACGAAGTACGGAATGGTCAAGACCGACCACATCCTCTTCATCGCCGCCGGCGCGTTCCACGTTTCGAAACCGTCCGACCTCATCCCCGAGCTGCAGGGCCGCTTCCCGATCCGCGTCGAGCTGGAGTCGCTGACCGAAGCCGATTTCGTGCGCATCCTGAACGAACCGAAGAACGCGCTGACGACGCAGTACTCCGCGCTCCTTGCGACCGAGGGCGTCACGCTAGCTTTTGCTCCCGACGCGGTGGCTGAGGTGGCGCGTTATGCCGCGCTGGTCAACGAGAAAACCGAAAATATCGGCGCGAGACGTCTGCACACAATCCTCGAACGCCTCCTCGACGAGCTCTCCTTCGACGCCAGCGAAATGAACGGCCAAAGCGTCACCATCGACGCCGCGTACGTGCAGCGCGTCCTCGCAGAAACCGTGAAGGATGAGGATTTGAGCCGGTACGTTTTGTAGGGAGCGCTGTCGCTCACCTATTGATGTGGATCGTTTCGCGAACGATGCGGCTCTCATCGACGCCCTCGAGCGCGTTCTCACGATTCTCTTCGAGTATGAGAGTCAGAGCCTCTCTGAGATTCTCGCGGGCCTCATCAAGCGTCTCCCCTTGCGTGTTCGCGCCCGGAATCTCTTCGACGAAGGCAATATAGCCGCCCTCCTGGGCCGCCTCAAAAACTGCGGTGAACGTTTGTGTCACAGTGGCGAGGTTACCGCATACTTTCCGTGCATGCGACGCCTTGCCGCTACCGCCGTCTTCCTCCTCGCCGTTCCGCTCCACGCTGAGTCGCTGACCGACATGCGTGCCGCGGTTGCGCAGCTTCGGGCCACGAAGCCGATTCATGTTTCGATCGACGTGCAGCGGTCGCGGAAGAACGATGGCCGATTTGCGAACTCGCAGTTCACCGGCTCGGCAACCCTCGACGCAATCGAAGATGACGCCGGGCTGCACATCACATTTCCGCGACCGATCCTGGAGCGCGCCGAGCGCGAGTCGCGCGAGCGCGGCGCGGATCCCCGTAAAACGACACCAACACGGAACGCCATTGACGAGCTGGCGGCAACGGATGTCGGCGACGCCGTCGACTTCGCTCGCCCCTTCCTTCGCCTGATCGAGACCGCGGTGAAAGCGAGCGAATCACGCGGAGTACGCGAGGGCCGGCCGGTTCGAATTATTGTTCTGAAACTCACGCGAAAACTGCCGCCCGAAGCGACGAGCATCTTCAGCGTGAAGTTCACCGAAGACCAGATGACGGTCTGGCTCGGCGACGACAACTTCCCCGTGGCCGCCGAACGAATCCAACGCGGCACCGCCGGATTCATGTTCATCAAAGGCTCGATGATGAATCGCTCAACATGGAACTTCGCCCGGTACGCGGACCGACTCGTCGTCCTCCGCAGCGACATTTCGTATGCAGGATCGGGCTTTGGGCAAAAGGGCGAAGGACGGAGCGTGCAAGTGGTGACGGTGAGGTGATTGCCCAACTACTTGCCGCCGTTTCGCGCTCCGTTCCTCGGACGGCGGCGCCACGCTGATGCTGAGCCCAGCCGGCCGGGAACCCGCTCCAGTTTTCCCGCGTCCCGGAGACGATAGAAGACATCCTTCACTTTGTTTTCAGACGCAATCCCCGTGACCTGGCGCGCGACGGCGTTGGTAATTTCGTCGTGCCGCTGTAGATACGAAAGGATCGCTTCCTCCGGCGAAGCCAATCTTTCATGACGAATCAGGACGACAACACTCGTCTCTCGCTCTTCGATCAGTGGGTCTTTAAGACGCAGCGCTCGCATCGCCTGGAACGCCGTATTCAAGCCTTCACCAACGTCTTTGTTTGGTGGATTCGGAAACTTGTTGATAAGCCGCACCATCATTCCATTTCGCGCAAACTGTTCCGTGAGGATGTTGTGCGTTGTCACATGGCCTGGCAGGATTCCCGGACTCTCGACTTCGATTCTGTTATCGAACACCCGTATTTGAATATCGGCGGCAATGCTGTAATCGCGATGGAGGACAGCGTTCGTTATGATTTCGTGCAGCGTTTCGTTGGGATACTTGATGTTCTCCAGACCGGACGGACCGAGAATTTGCACCCCTTCAACGACGCGCACCGTTTCATTTACCGCTTCGAATATCTGATCGTAAAGGCAACCCTCGATCGTCAGAGGGTCGAAGTCCAGCGTTTCTCTGGAGCCGGCCGGTTCCGTGGTTTTGTATCGAAGGATCTTGATCGCACAGCGCTTTGGTAAAACCGCTTGTGGAAGCTCAGCGAACAAAACCACGGCCGCAACTGTAGGATTACCGGCGATGATCAGTTGCTGTTTCCGAAACCAAGCCTCCGGCTCGGCGCTCGGTACGACGGAGAGCAAGAACTCGCGAGTAATCGCGGAGTTCGTGATCACACCCAAATCCGCGCGAACAGACTCCGTCTCGAACGAAGTGATTCCTTTGTCGAGACGCAGCCGCGCAAGTTGGTCTTCGGTCTGGAATGGCAGGTTTTGCGCACCGCGACGAACGTAGGCAATGCCGTCTGTGGCGCGCGCGATCTCGCGAGTCTTTAGAATTACAAGTTGAAGGACCAGCCCATCCTCGGTCGCACAATGGAGGAAAGTTGCTTTGACGTATGTCCCCAGCGGTGAGACTTGCTCAAAGGCTTGTATATGTCCGTTCGCTTCTTCCGGATCGGAAAATCCTCTCCACGTTCTGATCTTGGCGCCTGCTGGGCCAGTTCTTTCGTCCACACCGACATACAACTCGCCACCGGCGGCGTTCGCAAACGCGGAGATCGTTTTCGTTAGCTTTGCCGGCGCGATGTTCTTCGACTTTAAATCGTGAAAGTGTCCTTCTGGAAGCGCCAGGACAAGGTCGCGTTGGTCGGAGGTGATCTCTTCAACGGTTGGCACTGATCCTATCCTAGCAAATAGGCCGTTCAGGGCGGCATGGTCTGCTAAACGAGCGGACGAGTGTCATAACACCCACGAACCCGCCGCCCTCGCGCCGAACAGCATCCGATCGATCGTCCACTCGCCGCCGTTCGTTGCGAAGATCAGGAGCGCGATCAGGAAGAAGATCAGGTCGTAGTGCCATCCCATCGAGTTCTTGCCCCAAAAGCCTGAATGCCAGACGAAGGCTTTGCGATGCATGGCGCCGAGCATGACGATCATCAACCCCACTGCCGACAAACGCGTCAGCAGGCCGCCGGCGACGCCGAGTCCGGCCAGCAGCTCGACGACCCCGACGAGCAGCGTGATTGGCTTCGGCAGTCCGAGGTCTTTGGAGCGGCCTTCCGCGTCGCGCACGTGACTGAAGCCGCTCCAGACGAAGACCAGTCCGGTCAGAGCGCGCAGGCCGAGAAGGGCGATCTGTTCGAGGGGAAGCGCGAGCGGCGGCATGGATGAAATCTACGTCACCCTCTTCTGAAATGCACGTGAGCTTGCGGCAATCAGCACCGCGGAGATGACGAGCAGCGCGACCACTGGCTCCCAAAGATCGAAGAACGAAGCGCCGCGGATGACGATGCCGCGCGAGATCCGGATGTAGTGCGTCGCCGGCAGCAGGTACGAGACCACGCGCAGCGGCAACGGAAGCGAGGCGATCGGGAAGATGTATCCCGACAGAAGCACCGAGGGCAGCATGATCCCCATTGCTCGCTGCATCGCTTCCATCTGCGAGTTGGCGCGTGACGCGACCAGCAGGCCGGCCGACAGCAGCGCCAGAAGATAAATCGGGGAGAGGATCAGCAGCAGCGTCAGGCTTCCGTGGATCGGAACACGGAAGAGCACTCGCATCAGGAAGAGAATCATCAGGAGTTGCAGGTAGGCAAGGCCGAGGTAAGGAAGAAGCTTGCCGGTGACGACGGCCATCGGCGATACCGGCGTGACCATGAGTTGTTCGAGCGTGCCGCGCTCGCGTTCTTTCACGATCGCGAAGGCGGAGAGGATCGTTCCGGAGAATGTCAGCAGGATGGAGATGAGGCCTGGAATGAGCAGATTCGCGCTGCGCATGTCGGGGTTGAACATCATCACCGGATGCGCTTCGACTGGCGGTTCCGCGTGGCTTTTTTCAATCAGGTCCTGAATTCCATTGAAGAGCACCACTCCATTCGCGGCCGAAAGCGCCTGATTGGCGACACTCGAATCGGAACCGTCGATCATGATCAGCACGTTCGCCTGCCGATGCGACGCGAGGTTGCGGGCGTAGTCGGGCGGAATCTCGACCGCCACTTGCGCATGACCGGCCACGATCTGGTGCTGCAACTCGGCGCGCGACGCGACCATCGTGATTACGTGCAGATACGACGTGTTGCCGAACTGTTCGATGAGGCGACGGCTCTCCTGCGAATGGCTCTGATCGAAGATTGCCGTCGGGATGTTCTTGGCGTTCATGTCGATGACGCCGAAGAGGATCAGCTCGAACACCGGCACCGCGATCGCAAAAAACAACGTTCCTCGGTCGCGCAGCATCTGCGTCAGCTCTTTGCGGAACATCGCGCCGAAGCCGTTCATCGTGCCGCCTCGATCTCCCGTCCGCGCGTTTCCGTCAGACGGACGAAGACATCTTCCAGCGATGGTTCAATGGGACTGACGCTGACGTCGCCGAGTTTGAACGCTTCGAGATCGTGCTCGAGTTTTTCGTTGGAGACCTTGCTGTCGATCAGCAGATGAATCGACGTTCCGAAGATCGTTGCAGCGTGAACGTACGGCAGACCGCGGGCGCTCGTCATCAGCTTCGCGACGCCTTCGGTCGATGCGGCTTCCACTCGCTTCGTTCCTTCCGGCGTGACCTCCGGCAATTGCTTGAGCTCGTCCGGCCGGCCGTCCACGATCAGCTTGGCCATGTAGAGGTACGCGACCGACGCGCAGCGCTCCGCTTCGTCCATGTAGTGCGTCGTCACGAACATCGTCACGCCAGTGCCGGCAAGCTCGAAAAGGAGATCCCATAATTCGCGCCGCGCCACCGGGTCGATGCCAGCGGTGGGCTCGTCGAGAAAGATGACACGCGGCTTGTGCATGAGCGCCGCCGCGAGCGCAAGGCGCTGCTTCCATCCGCCGGACAACGCGGCTGCGAGCCGGTCGCGATACGGGCCGATGTGCGTGAGGTTGATCGCCCAATCGATCCGTTCTTTGCGCTCGGCACCTTTCAGCCGGTAGATGGAGCTGAAGAAATCGAGGTTCTCCTGCACGGTGAGGTCGCGATAAAGCGAGAAGGCCTGCGAGACGTAGCCGATGTGCTGGCGTACTTCCTCGCCCTGACTCTCGACATCGAAGCCATCGACCGTCGCGCGCCCTGCGCTTGGGACGAGCAGGCCGCAGAGAATGCGGATCAGCGTTGATTTCCCGGAGCCGTTCGGTCCCAACAGACCAAAGATCTCGCCACGTGGCACTTGCAGCGTGATGTCGTCGAGCGCGCGGAACGTGCCGAAATCCTTCGACACACCCTGCACGTCGATGCCGAGGTCGTCGCTCACTCCGGCCGTCCTTTGACGCCGAGGTCGGCCGATGCGGCCATGCCCGCTTTCAGCTTCGGATTGGGATCGACGAGAACTTTAACGCCGAAAACCATCTCGGCTCGTTGCGCGCGGGTCTGCACATTGCGCGGCGTGTACTCGCCCTTGTCGCTGACTGAAGCAACGTGGCCGGTGAACGTCTCGTCGGGAAATGTGTCGATCGAGATGCGGACGATCTTCCCGACCGGCACAAGTCCAAGCTCCGTTTCCGGCACGTAGACGCGCACCCAGAGCTGGCTCGATTCGAGGATCTCGGCGACGGTCTGGTTCGGAGCGACAATGTCACCGACGCGCAATCCGAACGATTGCACGACGCCCCGAACCGTCGAGACGACATTGGTCTCGGCGCGCTGTTTCATCAACGTATCGAGCTTCCGCTGCTGCGCTTCGACGGCGGCACGCGCCGCGTCGATGTCTTCCTTGCGCGTTCCCTTTTGCAGGATACGGAGATCGTTCGCCGAGGCCTTCGCTTTCGTCGCTGCATCTTCGGCCATCTCTTTCGCGACGATGCCGTAGTGATAAAGCCGCTCCCAGCGGCGGCGATCGACTTCATCGTTGCTGGCGATCGCAGCGGCCTTGGCGATCTCCTCGGGGCGCGGCCCGGCGAGCGCTTTCGCCAGCGCGGCGTTGGCTTCCTTGATCGCAGCGCGCTGTTCGCTGAGCTGGCGGTCGATCGTCTCCGTCTCCAGCGTCACCAACAACTGGCCGGGAACGACCGCCATCCCCTCATCGATCAGCGTCTTTGTTACGCGCCCGCCGAGCAGCGACCCGACGTTGACCGTTCGTGCCTCGAGAGTTCCGCTGAGCACGATCTCCTGCGGCTTCCGGCTTTCGCGCAGATACAGCAGCAGGCCGGCTGCGACGATTGCGACCACGATCAGCACGATCACGATCCGGAGCAGCGGTCTTGGTTTCTTTTCTGCGGGCATCGATACCTCCAACGATGGCTCCTTCCGACCAGAGATCGATGAGCGCATCGACGTAGCCGGCGAGCGGGAAAATAGGCTCGACTTTCAGGACGTAGTGAAAGAGCACGTAACCCTGCAGCGATCCCATGAACAGCAGGGCGGCGGCGCGCGGATCGCGAACGTGCAGGACGCCCGCCTTCGCCGCGCGGCGCATGTAATTGGTGAGTAGCCGGAACGCCTTCCTTGGCGGATTCTCGCCTTCGGCGTTGAACGGCAACACGAGCGACGTACGCCGGGCGCTTTCGTACGTTGCGACGACGATGCGAGTGCTGATGACGCTGCTGATGAAGGGCACTACTTCCTGGGCCAGCCGCCGAAGCACGATGCGCGGGTCGGTGGCTGGATCGATGTTCGCGAGCTCCAGAACGCAGGCGGGCGGATCGATCAGCCCGCCACTATGCATTGCTTCGGAGAAGAGAGCGGCTTTCGAATCGACGTGGCGAAGAATCGCCGCCGGTGTCACACCGATCTCTCGTGCGATATCCGCGAGCGTCGCCGCGTCAAAGCCTTTCGCCGCAAAGACGCGTTGCGCGCTTTCCAGAATCTGCTCACGGCGAATGCGAGGAGGCCGTCCCATTTGTAAATGAACGTATATTTACAAATGGCGGCTGTCAAGGGGACGGGTAAGAAAGCGCGCGGTTGTGCTCGCTGCTACGAGTCGAAAATGACCCTTCGACCATCGACGCGAAACGTTCCCGACGCCAGCTTTTTCAGCGCTTCCACGTACGCCACGTGCTCCTCTTCGAGGATGCGAGCGGCGAGCGTGGAGGCATCGTCGTCGTCGCGTACGGGGACGGTCCGTTGAACGATGATCGGTCCGGCGTCGAGGTTTTCGTCGGCGAAGTGAACGGTGCAGCCCGACACTTTCACGCCGTACGCAACGGCCTGTGCTTGCGCGTCCACTCCCGGAAACGACGGAAGCAGCGACGGGTGGATGTTCACGATGCGCATCGGGTAGGCGGCGACAAACTCGGGCGATAGCAGCCGCATGTAGCCGGCGAGGACGATGAAGTCGGGAAGGGCCACGCCGAGGATGCGCAGGACTTCCGCTTCGTGCGCGGCGCGGCTGGCAAAGGTGCGGTGATCGACGACGTGCGCGGGCAGTCCGAGCGATCGCGCCCGCTCAATTCCCGGCGCGTCGGGCCGGTTCGCGATCACGCAAACGATCCCGGCGTCGAGCTCTCCCCGCACAATGGCGTCATGAATCGCCACGAAATTCGAGCCGCGGCCAGAGAGCAAAATGGCAATCTTCATAATTGAGAGGCAATTGACAATTGATAATGGACAATTGACAACGAGAGAGCGACTAGCGACCGAGATGGGAAGCACCGCTGGTTTTCATTGTCAATTGTCCATTGTCAATTATCAATTGTCATTCAATCCACGATGCGAATCCCGCCGGCGGTTTGTCATACACGACTTTGCCGCTTCCTTTCACCACATTGCCGATGAAGAAAAACTTCTGGCCGATCTGGCCGAAGTGGCGGACGATCGCGCCGACCTGTTCCTTCGCAGCAATCAGCACCATACCGATGCCCATGTTGAAGACGCGGAGCATCTCGTCACGGTCCGTGTCGCTGTGCTTTGCGAGGTACGTGTAAATCGGCAGCACGGGCCAGGAGCCGAGCTTGATGTGCGCGTCGAGCGTGTCCGGCAGAACGCGCGGGACATTGTCGGTCAGGCCTCCGCCGGTGATGTGCGCGAGGGCATGAATCGCGTTCTGGTCGATGAGCGGCAAAAGTTCCCTGCGGTACGAGATGTGCGGCGCCAGCAGCACTTCGCCGATCTTGCCTACCTCGGGCAGGATCGTTTGATGATCGTGGCCAAGCTGGTCGAAAAGAATCCGGCGCGCCAGCGAATAGCCATTCGTATGAAGTCCGACCGACGGCAGGCCGATGAGGACATCACCTTCGCGAACGTCCTTGCCGGTCAGAAGATGTTTCTCATCGACGACGCCGACGATAAAGCCGGCGATGTCGTAATCGTCGTCGCCATAAAAGCCCGGCATCTCCGCGGTCTCGCCGCCGATCAGTGCGCAGCCGTTCTCGCTGCAGGCACGAGCCATCCCGCGGACGACGTCGGTCATCACCGGGGGCCGCAACCGGCCGGTGGCGTAGTAGTCGAGAAAAAAGAGCGGCCGCGCACCCTGCACGAGGATGTCGTTGACGCAGTGGCAGACGAGGTCGTAGCCGACGGTGTCGTGAATCTTCATCGCCTGCGCGACGCGCAGCTTCGTTCCCACGCCATCGGTCGACGAAACGAGAACCGGCTTCTCCATTCCGTCGAACGACGCGCGGAACAGCCCACCGAACGAGCCGATGTCGGAGATGACGTCCGGTGTGAACGTGCCACGGGCGATCCGGCGCACCTCGCGGAGCGCTTCGTCCTGCGCGTCGATGTTCACTCCTGCGTCGCGATAACTCGTCTTGTCCGGCACGGACGGCGATTATAGTTCGCGCCCACGATGGCTCAGGCTCTTCTCATCACCACGCTACTTTCGATCGCCGGACTGCTTGCCACGAGCATCATGGGATACATGGCCTCGCCGCAGCATGTGGCGACGCACATCCTCGTCGCGCTCGTGACCGTCGTGATCGGACTGTTTTCTCAATCGATGACGCTCTTCTTCTTCATCGGCATGGGCAAACAGCTCAAGGACAAGACGCAAGGCGGTCCGGACGAAGACGCCGTTCGAAAGGCGACGCGGGCCCTGACGATGCGCGTGTCTCCTGTCGCAACCTACGCGATGGTTCTCCTGATGATCACGTTCATCATGGGCGGCGGGGTGGCTTCCGGGAAGACGCCGCACTGGCTGCACCTTACCCTGGTTGTCGCCTCGATCGCCATGTACTGCCGCGCTTATTGGGTGCAATTGCACGCGATGATGGAAAACGCCACGTTGATGGAGAAATATCTGCGGGACGAGAAACTCGAGTGATGTGATGAGTGGCGACAGCAGCGGCATTGCCGGAAGAACTGAGTGGGTGGCGTCCAAATCGGGTCGCATCGGATGGAACGCCGTTCGGGATTCGCTGACACAGCCCTATCGCGTCACCGCTTCCATGGTCGTGCTCGTGTCGCTCGTGCCTTTGTACATCTTCATTGCCGACGCGATTCCGAAACGCGCGCCGCACGTGCCGGCGCTGCCGCTGGACCGCATCGTGCCGCTTCGGCCCGCCTGGACAGTGGTTTATGCGGCGCTTTATCTGTTCGTGATCATCCTGCCGGTGTTTGTTGTGCGGCAAGAGGAGCAGATTCGACGCACCGTTCGTGCATACCTTCTTGTTTGGATTACTGCGTTTTTCGTCTTTCTGGCATATCCGACGACAGCATCGCGTCCATTGCAGGTCATCGGCGATGGATTCGCGTTATGGAGTCTGCGTTTCCTCTATTCGCTCGACCCGCCCTACAACTGCTTTCCTTCACTACATGTCGCGCACTCCTTCGTGTCGGCGCTGACTTGTTATCGCGTACACCGAGGCGTTGGAGTCGCTGCCGGAATCGCCGCTTCGCTGATTGGAGTGTCGACGTTGTTCACCAGGCAGCACTACATTGCCGACGTGATCGCTGGCTCCTTCCTTGCGCTTGTAGCGTATTTCGCCTTTCTGCGAGGCTACCGGCGTGATGCGATTCCCGACCTGGAGCGGCGCCTGGCGCCGGTGCTCGCGTTTGGTATCGCCGGCTTCATAGGCGTCGTGCTCGGCGCCTTCTGGATCGCGTATCGGGTAACGGGAAAATGAATCTGGAGATGGATCGAGACGAGTTGCTGGGACGCTGGAGCGTCGAAGGTTGGCTGCATTTGCCGCGGTTCTTCGGTGAAGCGGAGATCGCGGGGATCAATCGTGTCGTTGACGCGCTTTGGAGATCGAAGCCGCGCGATGTCACGGTCGATGACGTCGACCGTAAGGTGCGCTGCCGGATGTCGGGGCTTTCCGATAGCGACCGTGCGCATCGAGTCAAGATCAGCGACCTCTATCTCGTGTCGCCGCCGGTTCGGGCAATGCTACTGGATCGCCGCCTTCTCACTGTTGTCGAAGCCTTGCTCGACGATGCGCCTGTACTCTGTAACTCGCTGAATCTCGAGAAAAGCAGTGGGCAGGAGTATCACGCCGACTCGCTCTACATGACTCCGCTGTCGGCCGGGGGCGTAGTGGCCTGCTGGATTGCGCTGGAGGATGTTCAACCTGGTTCCGGGCCTCTTCGGCTTTATCCGGCGAGTCATCTCATTGCGCCGTTTGCTTTTTCGGATGGAACGAGCCACGCCCATGACGGCGAAATGCCGCAATGGGCGGCCTACATGCAATCCGAAATCGATTCGCGCAGTCTCAGCTCTGTATCGGTATTCGCTAAAGCCGGAGACCTGGTGATCTGGCATTCGGATCTATTGCATGGCGCCGAGCCGATTACAGAAACCGCCAGCACGCGGCGGAGCCTGGTGGCTCATTATTACCGGCATTCGGATTGTGTCCGGCGCGGGTATTTGGTTGACGGAACGGACGGTGCTTTTTGGTGGCGCCGGCGTCCGCAACCAGTGGATTGGTTCACTCGCTTGCAATGCGCGATTGAGCGGCGTGTGCAACGTATGAGAGCCCGCACAAAAGCGTACTGATTACGCAACCGCGTGGCGAATCGAAGCCGCCACCGGCAATGAAACAGTAATCGCAGTACCGACGCCCTCGCGCGAGGTGACATCGATGCGGCCGCCGTGCTCTTGTACGATTCGATAAGAAATGGCCATTCCCAGTCCTGTACCGGAAGGAAAATTCGTGCGGAACGGCTGGAACAGCCGCCGTTGATCAGCGTCGTTCATTCCCCGGCCATTGTCCGTGAACACGATGTTGTAGTGATCGCCGCCAACCTCAGTTGTCACTAACAAAGTTCCGCCATCGGGCATGGCCTGCACGGCATTGCGGGCGATGTTCCAGAAGACCTGGCGGATCTGATCGCCGTCGCCGACGATGGTGTAGGACGGCGGCGTAATGACGTGCTCGATCGTGTGCCCGGCGCCGAGCTCGGGAGAGTTGCCGAGGAGGTCGAGAGTCTCGGAAAGACTGGCAGCGATGTCGAATTCGGCGGCGCGCTTTTCCTGTGGTTTCACGAAGCGCAGAAAATCGGCGATCGATTTATTGAGGCGCTCGGATTCTTTCAAGATGATCGACATCAGGCGCTGTTCCTGAGGATTGAGCGCCGTCGATTTCTTGAGCACCTGCACAGAGCCGGCGATGGCAGCAAGAGGATTACGGATTTCATGGGCGATGCCGGCCGATAGCTCGCCGACTGCGGCCATACGGTCTTTCAAGCGAAGCTCGGCTTCGAGCTTCTTCATGTCGGTGAGGTCCTGGAAGATGAGCGTGTATCCCGAAGCGACGCCTTCAATGGAGTTCAGAGGGGTAAGTGCAAATCCGAGACTGCGCGGCTCATCGCCGATTTGAAAATCGTCCTTTTCGTTTCGCACGACAGGTTCGGCGGAGAGCGTTGGCGGAACCGTTTGCCACTCGCCGGCGGCGTAAAAACCGAATTGCTCAATCTTGCGGCCGATTACGGACTGCGGGTCCTGATGAAGAATGAGACACCCGGCGGGATTGATGAAGGTAACGATGCCTTCCGGCGACAGCGTGATCAGGCCGGAGGGGATCGACTCGACGACGTTCTGGTTCAGCGCCCGGAGCTCGGCGAGGTTCTGGCGGTTGGCATCCAGCTCTTCGAACGTCTTCTGCAGTTTCTCCGCGAGATACGAGGTCAGAAAGGCCGTGGCGTAGAAGCCGGCGAAGTTCGTGGCCATGTTGAAGTAAAGGCGCGACGAGCTCCAGGGCGTCGGAACGAACCATGATTGTTCGGGAAGCGGGAGAACGCCGTAGTACATCAGGTCGGCCAGGCCGCCGTAGAGGATGACGGCGCCACTGGCGGCGAGAAGACCGCCGCGCCGGTAGAGCAGCATCGACGCGGTGATGATCGAAACGAGGTAGAGGAAGGAGAACGGCGAGTCGAGTCCGCCGGTGAAATAGACGAGTACTGTCTCGACGACGAGATCGCCGGAGATCTGGATGACGAGGTTGAGCTTGCGCGAGGTGAGGAGCTTTCCGACTCCGATGTAGGCGAGCGTGAGGCCGTACGTGACGCCGGCGGTGGTGTAGAGATAGTTGATCGGCAGCAGCTCGCGAACGGTGTACTGGATGATGAGCGTGGCGAGCAGCAGCGTCGTCACGGCGACGACGCGTACGGCGATCAGCATGCGGGCGTCGGTGTGCATTTTCGTGTGCCGGGCTGTCGGGAGTCGGGTGCCGGATATGCAGTGTCAGCGATCAGGATAAAACGAAAAGGGCGGCGCTTTCGCGTCGCCCCGACACCCGAGAGCCGGCACCAGAACCGCTATCCGACCTTTCCGATCAGCGTGAACATCGGCATGTACATGGCGATGACGATGCCGCCGATGGCGACGCCGAGGAAGGCGATGAGCACGGGCTCGAGGAGTTTCATGAGGCCGGCCACAGCGGTGTCGACTTCCTCTTCGTAAAAGTCGGCAATCTTCGACAGCATCGTGTCGAGCGCGCCGGTCTGTTCGCCGACGGCGATCATCTGCACGACCATCGAGGGGAAGACGTCGGTGTCCGCCAGCGGCTCGCTGATCGTTTTGCCTTCTTCGACCGACTTCCGCGTGGCCATGATGGCGTCTTCGACGATCGCGTTTCCAGAAGTACGAGCGGTGATCTGCAAGCCGTCGAGGATGGGAACGCCCGACGCCGTGAGCGTGGAAAGCGTGCGGCAGAAACGGGCCACGGCGATCTTGCGCATCAGCATGCCGAGGATGGGCATCTTCAGGACGATGCCATCGAGAACACGCTTCCCTTTGTACGTCTCGTGATAGCGGCGCAGTGAGTAGATGGTGCCGCCGATTACGATGGCCATGAGCCACCAGAAATCGGCGATGAAGTTCGACAACCAGATGACGATCTGCGTCGGCATCGGCAGCTCGGCACCCAGGCCTTTGAAGAGTGCGGCGAAGACGGGGATGACTTTCCAGAGAATGATCGCGATGACGATGCAGGCGATGGAGATAACGGCGACCGGATAGATCATGGCCGACTTCACCTGGGCGTTGAGCTTGACCGATTTTTCGATGTACTGCGCCAGACGCTGGAGGATGGTGTCGAGAATACCGCCCGCCTCGCCGGCGGCGACCATGTTGGTGAAGAGGTCGTTGAAGATCTTCGGATGTTTGCGCATCGAGTCGGCGAGGTTGGAGCCCGATTCGACGTCCTGACGAATCTGAATGAGGGCGCGCTTGAAGGTTTTGTTTTCCTGCTGGCCG
>DATAMS010000455.1:0-2268 GCA_036260495.1 Thermoanaerobaculia bacterium | reverse complement strand
CGCCGACCAGTCGTTGTCGTAGCCGAAGAGCCGCGTGCGGTAGACGACGCGCGATTCGTCGCTGAAGGTCAGCGCCGCGTACGCAATCGAGACCTCGTTATTACCGCGCCGGTCCTCGCGAAAAGTGATGTCGCGAAAGCGAACGATTGGCGGCTCGGCATTCGGCTCGCGCAAGGCGGGATTGAAAATCGAGAGACCGCGCGGCGTCGCGAAGTAAACCCGGCCGTCGTCGCCAACGGCCAGCGGATCGTACGCCCACGCTTCGTCGTCGATGAGACCATCCGCTTTCGACACACGCGTGCGAATGTGAAAGTCGCGCGCATCGACTTCGACCAATCCGGCGTTCTGACTGACCCAGACCGACTGACCATTTGGCGACGACATGAGTCCAGCCACGAGACTCCCGCCCAGCGAACTGCCGGGAAGCGTGGCCACGATGCGGAGCGGATTGGTGTCGAGAATTTCCACGCCGTTCGCCGTGCCACTCCACAACTTGCCTGCTGCCCAGAGCAGTGTGCGAACGGAGTCGGTGCGCGCGCCGGTCGCGTGCGACCACGCCGAGGTGAAGAATTTCGACACCTCGCCCGGCTTCAACGCCGCGGGATCGAACGGCACAATGCTGCGCAGGAGGCCACTGTCCGGCGTGCCCGCCCAAACATAGCCGGTGCCGTCGACCGCCACCGCACTCGCGCCGGCAGGCGGAAGTCCGGCTGCCGTTCCGAACGTAAACCACTGCCCGGCGGCGAGGCACGTAATTCCGCGAATCCCGGCGAACCAGATCGTTTCGGCGCCTCGCATCTCGAAGGGCTGCACGAGGTAGGTCGTGTCGACCGGATAGGAAGTGATCACGGCGGCGGTGCCGGCGACCGAGGCGTTGGTTCGTGTCGATGAGGTCATCATCGGCGGTGCATTCGCCGGCGTGGACAAGCAATTCACGCCTCCGACCGTTCCGATCCAAATTCGCCCCTCGGCATCGCGCGTCAGCGAATACACCGAGTTGCTGAGCAGACCGTCGCCAACGCGCAACACGCTTTGCGTCGTATCGCGCGCGACCTGCGCCTCGCCCTCGCCCGAGGTTTTGTCGGGCGCGACGAACGCGACGCCACCGCCCGTTCCGACGATCGTCAGATTCGACCACGGCCCGTGACCACGGGAATCGGGAGCCAGAACCGAGAACGCGCTTACATCGGGGAGCGCCGGTTTTTCGCCCGCGTGCGACCGGCCGGTCAGCGCTTCGAACGCGCGGTAATCCTTCCGCAGCCGTGACGCGCCGCCATTCTGCGCGAACCAGAGATTGCCTTCGCGATCCTCGAACAGATCCCAGAGCGTGTCGCCGAGAAGATCGTTCTCGCGCTTTACGAGAAGGATGTCGTTGAAATTGCGGGCGTCGAGACGCATCGCACCGGATCCGAGACTGGCTACCCAGATCTCGCCGCGCGACGTCTCCAGGATCGAGACAATCCTCTCGGTGAGTGCGTGATTGACGATGTCGTAGTGCTCGTCCTGCCCGCGCCAGAGAACGCCGTTCGTGCATCCGCCCCACAATGCGCCGTCGCGTGCTTCCAGCAGCACGCCGTTGACGCACGACGGAAGGCCATGAAGCTCGCCGCCGAATTTGCCCTCGCGATCGAACTGCAGAACCGCGCCGGAGTTGAGCGAGATCAGCACCGAGCCGTCGCGGCGCATGAGCATGGCCGCGACTCCGGACGTCGTCGGAACTTCGTCGATCCGCCCCCGCTCGAGCGCACCACCGTGAAAACGATAGCGGACGATCCGATCCTGCACGCCCGCCCAGACCCAACCGTCGATTCCGGTGACGAGGCAATTGCGGCGGCCACGCGTTTGTGGCAGCCGTTCGTTGCCGATCTCGCTGACGAATCGCACGCGCTTGCCCGGCTCGTACGCGTCGAGCGGCTTCTCCGAAACGACGAGACCCGATTCGGATCCCGCCCACAAATGGTGCGTTCCATCCTCGGCGACTTCGCGGATCGTCAGGTCGCGCAGGCCATCTGCCGCGCCGTACTGTTCCATCGCATGGCCGTCGTAGCGCGTCAGGCCCGAAGCGTAGAAAGCGAACCAGATGTAGCCGAGGTGGTCCTGGGTGATCTTCTGGACGCTGGCGGAGGAGAGCGGATTGACCTGATCGTTTGGCGTGAGGTGCCGGAACGGAAGCTCCTGTGCGGCAACCGGAAACACACCAGTTAGCGCACCTGCAAATGCACCAGTAAACGCAACGATGACTGCTGAGACGAGTGGGCACACCCATCG
>DATAMS010000445.1:0-1752 GCA_036260495.1 Thermoanaerobaculia bacterium | reverse complement strand
GTCTGAAGTATGAAGTGACGGAAGAACGTTTCAGCCTTTTCACGCCAGTTCAATCTTCCGTCACTTCATACTTCAGACCTGACCCCACTCTCGAACTTTGGTCGATGCGAGAGGCTAAGAAAGTATGTGAGGTGGGCGTCTGACTACTTGCCGCCGCGAGCCAGCGTTGCGGCGGTCTCGATCGTCGTGTCGATCGCTTCCTGTCGTGGCACCGCGTTGTCCGGCGGCGGGGAGCCGTTGCGAATTGACGTGTCGAACTCGGAGACGAGGCTGCGAAGATCGTTCATCGCGCCGCGCGCGGTTTCGCATGATTGTTGCGAGCAACTGCATTCCGTTTGAGCCTTCGCGATCTCCGACTCCACGCCGCCGCGGAAGTCCGACCACGCGGCCAGGTCGTACGGCGGATTGGCGAAGCGATGAAGGCCGCTGCCCCACGTCTCTGACGCATGCTGGGCGGTGGTGGTACATGAGCTCCCGGCGGAAGAAGACGCCGTGACGGATCCGGGCAGGTGCTGCTTCACCCACGGCACTCCATACTTCCAGGCGACGATCGCCAGCACGATGACGACGATCCATTGCAGCAGGCGGTTCGTATTCATCCGCCGATCTTACGCCTGCGACGCCGATGAACGCGGATTCATCACGTCGATGTGGTCGCCGTTGAAGTCGTAGCATTCCCACCCTGGCTCTTCTGCAGCATCTGAAGTTGCTTTTCGAGGTTGAGCATCAGCAGCAGAAATACGATCAGGAGAAGGAGCCCGAGGATGCGAGCGGTCCATCGATTCATCGCGCGTAACCCTCGGCGTGCTTCGCCGCCCAGCGGATCGCGTACCGCATCGGCGCCGCATCGGCGATCCCGCGTCCGGCGATGTCGAACGCCGTTCCGTGATCGACGGAAACGCGAAGATAAGGGAGGCCGATCGTGACGTTCACCGACTCGTCGAATGCGATCGTCTTGATCGGAATGAGCGCTTGATCGTGGTACATGGCCAGCACCACATCGTACTGCCCGCGGTGCGCCGACAGAAAGACGGTGTCGGCGGGAAGCGGGCCGGTGATGGCCAGCCCCGACTTGCGCGCCTGCTCGACGGCCTGCGCGATGACGCGCTCCTCGTCGCCAAACTTTCCGCCTTCGCCCGCATGCGGGTTCACGCCCGCGACGGCGATGCGTGGCGTTTCGCCGTAAATGCGCTTGTACTCTCGATCCATAAGGCCGGCCAAGGCCACGATGTCGACGAAGTTGATTTGCGCGATCGCGTCGCGCAACGGCAGATGCACTGATAGCAGAACGGATTTGAGTCGCGGCGAATCGAAATACATCGCGTAGTCGTGTGCATAGCGTTTCAACCCGGCGCGCGCAGCGAGAAGCTCCGTGTGTCCGGGAAACGGCGAGCCGGCAAGCGCGATCGACTGCTTGTGAATCGGCGCGGTCACCAGCGCCGAGCATTGGCCGCTGCGGATCGCTTCGAGCGCGGCATCGATCGAATCAAGTGCGACGCGCCCGTAGGCTGCATCGATGACGCCGTAACGAATCGGACCTTCGCCGCCGGCATCGACAAACTCGATGCCGTCCGGTGGATTGGCGAGGGCGCGGCTACCGAAGATGATCGCCGGGACATCAGCATCCTTGAGCGCTTTGAAAACGATCTCCGCGCCGATTCCTGCCGGATCGCCGAGCGTGATCGCGAGCGGTTTCACGAAAACGGATTGTAGTTGCGGTTACCGATTCGCTGTCATTCCGAACCGCCGGAG
>DATAMS010000432.1:0-10816 GCA_036260495.1 Thermoanaerobaculia bacterium | reverse complement strand
GTGTTCGACCGCGGCGTCGTCAGTTTCGGTTTCGACATGACCCTATCCCTACCGCACTTGCCCCGCCACGTGATCCGCGAGGGTCGCGATCGCGTTGCTGATTCCTGTCGCTACATTCGCGCTGTCGAGGCTCGCGATGTTGGTGACTATGTGCTCCCGCTGCGTGACGTCCGCCCGGCCGGCCTCGCGAATCGTCCATCGTGCGTCCAAGACTACATTGTGATCCGGTCCCGCCACCAGCTCTTCGACGACGACGTCGAGCGATCGCATGCCGCCGTCCGGTTGCGACCGACCGGGCAGAATCACCATCCCTTCCGGAAGCCGCGCCGCCAGATCGAACGCCAGCGTGTGCAGGACGAGCGGTTGGAATGTCGTCGTCCACTGCTCGCGTCCTCGCACTTCGAGCTGATGATTGGCTTGACGAACGACGAGCTCTTTTCGATTGAGGCCGGGAGGAAGCACGACATCGACGCCGATGGGAAGTCCGCGCACGACGGCGGCAGGCGACTGCGGCGGAATGCGATCGAGCGAATAAAACGTGCTCGGCTTGCTGGACAGAAAGCCGCAGCCAGCCAGCAGCAACGGCACGAACAGAATGCTGCGGCGCATCATCATTTCCCTCTCCCCTTCAGCAGCGCGTCGGGATTCTCGGTCAGGTACGACGCCAGCGCGCGCACCGCTTCCGCCGCATCGGTCAGCTCTTTGATCAGCGTGCCCAGGTCGTAGTTCTGTTTTTGCGAGGAACCGACGAGTTGCGTGGCGCGCTTCGCCGCGGCATCCGCGGAATCGGCGGCGCTGCGAAGACTCTTCGCGATCGGCGCGATGTTCTCGTTCACCGTCTTCGCCGCCTCCTCGGCAGACGTCGCCGCGTTCCGCACGCTCTTCGTGATCGGCCCAGCGTTCTCGCGCGCCGCCGCCGCGACTTTCTCGATATCGGCCAGCGATGCGTTGAGATGCTGCAGGCTCTGATGCAGCGCCGGATCGCTGACCAGCGCATCGATCTTCTCCGACGCGTTGCTGAGATGTCCCGCAATCTGCTCGATCGGCAGATTGCGAATCCGCGCGGCAACGTCGTTGACTGCGGTCAGCGCGCCTTCCAGTCCGCTGCCGCCGGCAGACGATGGAATGATCGGCGGATCGCTGCTGAGGACGAGATGCGCGCTTCCCGGCGTGCCGGTCATGTCGAGCGTCACCGCGCTCGCTCCCGGCAGCACGAGACTCGTCGCCAGACTGGCGCGCAATCCCTTCTGCACGAGTTTCTGTAGCGCGTCATTCATCGTGCCGCGCAACTCCTCGCGCGTCGTCGCCGGAGTCACCGGAAGCTCCAACTTGCGCGGATCGATCTCCAGCGTCACCGGACTCTCGAGCGTTGCGGATGCAGGCACGTAACGCAATCGCACATCGCGAACGCGGCCAACTTCGACGCCGTTCATCTGCACCGGCGTACCGGCGACGAGTCCCTTCACCGGCCCGCGGAAGTACGTGAGATACGTCAGTTGCGCCCCATCCGCCGCCGACTCGGCAGCCGCCTGCGAATCGTAAAGTTGAAAGTGCGTTTTCTCCGCGACCGGCGGGCCGGGCAAAATCTCCGGCGTGTAAAACGCGATCGGCGCATTCAGCAACGAGGAGACCGATGTCCCGCCCGATGTGACGCCTGCGCCGGAAAGCGAGAGATTCAATCCTCCTCCGCGCCAGAATCGCGTCCCCTGCCGCACTTCGTTTTCGAATCGCTTCGCGACGAATGCATGCACGAATGTCACGCCGTGCGCCGTGTCGTATTCGGAACCGAGAATGCTTCCGACGCGAATGCCGTGATACTGCAACGGCGCACCGACGGCGACCGATCCGAGGCCGCGCGATTCGAGGATGAACGTCTTGCCCGCCTCGGCGGGGAAGAGCACCGGCGCATCTTCCTGCCCAACAAACTCGCTGACTTCATCGCCGTCGCCGGGCGCGATTCCGATGTACGTGCCGGAGAGGAGCCCGCCAAGGCCACCTCCTTCGAGTCCGGGCTCGACGATCCAGAAACGCGTGCCTTTGCGCAGCGCGTGATTCATCGAAGCGTCCATCGAGATGCGGACCGAAACCTGGCCGAGGTTCTTGTCGATCGTGATCTTCTGAACGGTACCGACTTTCGCGCCGCGATAACGCACCGAACTGTATCGCTCCAATCCGCGGGCGTCGGCAAAGCGGACGGTGATGTCGCCGCCGCCGAAGATTCCGTAGCGCACGACGAGCCAGCCGGCGAAGAAGATTGCCACAACCGGAATGACCCAAAGCCACGGAGACCATTTCGGAACGTGGACGACGGCTTGCGGGGTGTCCTCGCCAGGCAGCCGGTCGGCGCAGCGGCGATCGTTCGGTCCGCTCACCACGCGCCTCCCGCCGTGCGCCACATCAGCTTCGGCTCGAAGAGACGCACGGCCAGCATCGTGAGCGCGATGAACAGGAACAGCGGCGTCGCTCCGGTGCCAGCGACAATCTCATCGATTCCTTTGAACTCGACGATCGGTGCGGCCATCGCGGCGACGAACGGGATAATCATCGGCCAGCGGACGAGTCGATGCAGAACGCGATAGACGCGCGTCCGCAGCACGAGGCCGCGCCGCGTCGGAAAGCGCACCGTGACGAGAAGCCAGATCATCCCGGCCAATTCGAGAAACGGAACGAGCACGCCGGCGATCAGCAGGATGACGCCGAACTGCCAGTAGCCGTAGTCGGCAAGAAGCTGCACCGTGCCGACGACGGTGTGCTCCCACATTCCGGTGATGCGGTCGTTCACGATGAATGAGAAGGAGTACGCCGGAAGCAGCAGCGGAATCGCAGCGGCGACCGCGGTGACCGCCGGGATGTACCGTTTCGCGGCGTCGCTGTCGAGC
Source organism: Thermoanaerobaculia bacterium (assembly GCA_036260495.1). Lineage (GTDB taxonomy): Bacteria > Acidobacteriota > Thermoanaerobaculia > Gp7-AA8 > Gp7-AA8 > JADGNZ01. Next base: position 7,937 of record DATAMS010000432.1, on the reverse strand, counting down.
GTGTGGCCGCAGCGCGGACAAGGATCGCCCGGCCGGCGCGTGCTCACGGCCATCTCGCAAATGCCGCACGACGCGAAATGTCTGACCGGCGCCGACGTGTGATCGCGCAGAATCGAGTTCCAGACCGCGCGTCGGTCGAGCGCGCGGTCTGCGATGAACGCGAAAATCGCTACAGCGAGGTAACACCAGGCACCGAGGCGCAGGATGACGCTCGCGGAGATGGCCGCGCGGTAATACGCAATGATTCCGGCGATGACCACGACCTCAGTCATGCTCCATATGCGCAGTTCCTCGCTCCATCGGAAGAAGCGTCCCGCGTGCGGAACGATCTTCCCGGTGCGAATCGAGCCGAGCACGATGATCTGCAGTCCCGCGCGGACTGCCGGGAAAAGGAACGCGAAGAAGAGAAAGCCGAAGGCGAACGGAAACCACACCTCGCCATAAATCACCGGCACGCTCGACACGAGCCGGCTCTCCTGAAAGACGAGGTTCTTGATCGTCGAGTCCATCAGCGGCATGAACACGGCGGGCGGCAGCAGGACGAAGATGGCGATGGCGCAAGCGAGCGGCAGATCGACGCCCAGTCCGATCTTCGAGCGATGACTGAGCAGCCGGTCGCAACGCTGGCACTCAGCATCCGACCCGGGCGGAAGTGGCGGAATGGTCTGCGTCCTGCCGCAGTCGGCGCAGGTAATCGTCATGAGCTCGCTGCCACGAAGGCCATCAAAACAGGCCCATCGGTGCAAGAGCGGTTCCTGCCGTGCTCCTCGGGAGTAGAATGAATTTCCTGCTGTGACGGGCACCAAAGAACCGATCAGGAGAACCCATGAGGCATGCGTTTTCGTTGCTGATTCGCAGCGTCGGTATTTTTCTGCTGGGTGCAGAACTCTGCGGTCCGCTTTCTGCTGCGACCGTGAGCAAGCTCAACGATGATGTGCTCGCGCCCTTGCGCGCTCCGATCGGGACGAAGAAGATCCGCCTCAACAACCTGCCGCTGTACGCGCACGGCACAGCGTGGATGGATCTCGAAGAGTTCGAAGTGTGGGCGCCGGGAGGGAAGGTTGTCGTCCACAAGGGAACGAGCGTCACGTATCTCGATCCCCCGCCGATGCGCTTCTTTCGAGGGCAGGTGAACGGAGATCCGGAATCGTTCGCGTACTTCTCGGTGGACGGGACGACCGGAGCCATCTACGGACTGGTCGCCACACGCGATGCCAAGTTTGCCGTGAATGCTGCACGGCGGCACTTGGTTCCTCGCGATCCCAGCGCACGGGACGATCGCGCCGGAGACTTTGACTATTTCCTGACGGCCTCGGACGAAAGCGATGCGTTGCCCATGACTGGCCAGACCTGGGAGTGTGGCGTCGAAAAGCTGCCGGCTCTGGTGCGCGCTAACAGGAGAGTATTCACGGAGGTTGATACCAGCGGACACCCGATCCTCGCCGAGGGCATCAGCGGTAGTCAGTCGTACGCCATAACAGTCGTGGTGGAGACCGACGACGAGCTGTACGCTGCCGCAGGCAATAGCGTCAGCGCCGTGACGGCCCTGGCCACAAACCTGACTGGCGCAGTGTCAACGATCTACAACCGAGACCTTCACACGGACGTCGTTCAGCAGACTGTGAACGTTTACTCGGGCGCCCCCGGCACAGATCCGTGGGCTGCTTCGGATATCTTTCATGGTTTGGCCGAGCTCGGAAACTACTACCACACGAATCATCTGGCGCTGAAGCGCTCGGCAGTCGTCATGCTGAGCGGCAAGACGACATCTGCCGGTGTCGCGTGGGAAGGCGCCATCGGCGAGGGTGATGCGGCTGGCAGCATCAACTCGATCAGCACGTATAGCGGGGCATACGCCTGGTGCGGTTCCATCGGCGATTTTCAGGGAGCGTTCACCAGCACTGCCCCCGACCCCAACGCCACGACAAATGGAACCTTGTATGGCATGCCCAGCGGCGGCAACAACTACTGGCCACTGGAAGAGTACGCACACGAGCTTGGCCACAACATGGCCGGGCATCACACCCACTGCGTCGCCATAACCAATTCAGAGCGAAATGCCGCAGGATTTACAGACGGTAGCCCCAATAGCAGCAGCTCAAACTTCGTCGATCATTGTGATGGGACAGCGGGGAATTTTGGGGAAGTGGGCTGTTACAGCGGTTCAGACTACGTGGCAGGCTCGCAAGGCACGTTCAAGGGCACGATTATGAGCTACTGCCATAACGTGTTCGTGGGCGATGTGCCGCAGAGCCGGTTCACATTCGGGCAAGCTGCCGAGCCAAGTCACCACGAGCTCGACGACTACATGCTCAATGCGTCCGGGCCAGGCGCTAACGGCGGCTCATCCAACATCGTGACCGCCATAGGCACGATGACGATGTCCACCATCACCGCATCATCGAGTGTCGCCGCCAATTCTACCGGCAACGCGGCCTCCGTCAGCACTACAAACGCGGGAACCGCCACGTACTCGTGGACGATCACCGGCGGCACGATCACCAGCGCTACGAACATCGCTGCCATCACCTATACCGCCGGTGCGTCCGGCAGCGTCGTGCTGCGCGCGACCGCCTACAAGAACGGCACAGACGGCTTTACAGGGTTTCCCAACGGTGGCGTCGGCATTACCGACACGAAGACGGTCACAATCAACAGCCTTTTGCCTCCGACCAATGTTGTGGCCACTGCCCTCACGGCGACTGCCGTCACCATTTCATGGACGGCATCCGCTGGTGCGACGAAATACCACGTGTATCGAAGCGCCGACAACTCGACCTACGTGCAAGTGAACGGAGAGACGACCACCACGACATCGTTCACCGACACAGGCGCTGTCCATGCCCTCATTAGCAACGCGTCTTATTTGTACAGGGTTCGCGCCGTCGACGGCTCGAACGTGGAGTCGGCTGACAGCAACAAAGATCTTGCTACGACGATCATCTTCACCGATGCGACGCTCACCCAGCAGTCGACCACGATCAAAGTCGCGCACATCACGCAACTGCGCACGGCCATGACCGCCATCTGCACGCTGGCGTCGAATCCGTCGCCATGCAGTACCGCCTTCACCGATCCGAGCCTGAGCACATCGATCAAGGTAAAGGTTCTGCACCTGACGGAACTGCGCGCGAAACTGAACGCCTCGCGCAGCGCGCTCGGCTTGACCGCGCAATCGTATGCCGAGGGATCGATCACGACGGCAACGACGATCAAAGCGGCGCAGATCAACGAATTGCGCAACGGAGTGCAATAGCGTTCGCAGCTCGCGGAGTGCTGGCACTCCTCCAGTAGAATGGCGCGTGGCCGCTGACGAAACGCAAAAGAGCCGCGCAGCGTCTCAACCTTGACTATGAACCGAAAAACGATCGCTCAAACCGCCGCACTCATCGTCGCGGGCATCATCCTCGCGCTCGTCGCCAACGCGTTCGCGTCGCGCGACCGCAAGCTCGCGCTCGCCGGCTCGTACCCGAACGCGTTGACGCTTCCCCCCCACGAGACGGCCGCGCCTCCCGCGAAAACGGCGACGGAAACGCCCGTTCCCACGAGTGCGCCGGCAGTGACTACGACCGTTCCAGCGCAGGTTCCCACCGCATCGACAACCGCGGTCGTCACGGCAACGCAGCCGGCTGCAACCGCCGCCATCGAGACCGTCGGGCTCAATCCTGCCGCGAAGAACCCGGCCACGAAGACGCCGGCATTGCCGTCTGCAGCCGCCGCCCCCACTACCCACTCCCCACTCCCCACTGCCACAACGAAAGACGACGATCCCATCAAGCGCTTCCCGCCGCATCCCGACAAGGCGTACGTCGAGATCGCATTCGCCGATGTGAACTGGTTGCACGGCAAGAAGGTTCTCTTCCTCGACGCCCGGCGCACCTCGGTCTACGAACAGGGCCACATCGCCGGCGCGCGGCCGTACTCGGTGTGGGAGTCCGACATCGACGAGAAGGTCAACAAGCTGTTCGAGGAGCGCGGCGATCCGCAAGCGCAGTCGCTGCCGATCGTCATCTACTGCAGCGGCGGCGAGTGCGAGGATTCCCACATGCTGGCGCAGAAACTGTGGGGCATTCAGTTCAACGACGTCTACGTCTACAAGGACGGCTTCCCCGATTGGCAGCAGCACGGCGGCGCGGTCCACACCGGAGCGAATCCGTGAAGCGGCTGCTCACTCATCCCTGGCTCACCATCCGCGTGCAGATTGCGCTCGGCGCGATCTTCGTCATCGCCGCTTGGCCGAAGATCGGCGATCCGCCATCGTTCGCGCACATGATCTACAACTACCGGCTGGTGCCGTCGTCGCTGATCAACATCAGCTCATTGGTGATGCCGTGGATCGAGATGCTCGCCGGTCTCGCCCTGATCCTGGGCATCTGGAAAACAGCCGCGCGAAACGTGATCATCGCGATGCTGGCCGTCTTCATCGTGGCCATCTCGATCAACCTGATGCGCGACAACGCCATCGACTGTGGCTGCTTCAACGTCGCGGACCGAGGCAAGTCGCACGAGCAACGGATTTTCGACATGAAAGTCGACGTCGCCCGCGATCTGGGGATGCTCCTCCTGGCGGGGCAGCTTTGGTACGCTGGCAAACGCCGCGACGAGGGAATTGACAATGGACAATGGACAACGAAACCCCGCGCTCTCGGCGGGAGTAACAATTGATCAATCACGACGCGACGCGATCACGTCACCGACCGTTGCCGCGATGATTTGATGATGCTGGTCAGTAACTTCAGGAGCTCACGGTTATCTCGGTGCAGTGACGCGAACTCACTCGCGTCGAGATAGTCGGTATTCCGGAGAAGCAGAAGCCAATACTCGGTTTCGTTGGCTTCTTTCAGCGCGATCGCCAACTTATGGATGAAGTCGGACTTGCTCTCAGCCTGTTCCGCTTCGCGGATCAGGGCACCGATCGCCGTTCCTGAGCGGAGCAGTTGTTTCGATAAAACCCATTCGCGCTTTTCCGACAATTGCCTGCACAGATCAACGATCCTCACGGCGAAGGCGAACGACTTCTCCATGACGACATTGGCCATCGGTCACCGCAATTGATTACTAACGAGCTCTCGCCGGCTCGTTGTCAATTGTCCATTGTCAATTGTCAATTGCCGTCACTTCATTTCCGTCCCATCGCACTCGCCCACGTACTTGCCGGTGTATGTCGCGGAGATGTCGCGGTCCTGAATTTTCATGTGCATTGAGCCTTCGTAAGACTCGCCGTGGTAGGTCATCGTGCCGTCCCCGGTCATGCCGGATTTGGCGCAGGTCATTTTCCAGGAGATCGTGCTGCCGTCGACTTTCACGTCGGTGTAGGTGCAGCCCCCGCGCTTATCGCCTGACTTCGGGATCAGGTTCTCGGCGTTCTCGGCCTGCTCTTTGGTGAGACACGTGGCGACGGTCTGCGGCTGCATGTTCGCTGGCATGCCCGCCATTTCGATCTTGATGGTGCTCTGCCACCGGCCGGCTTTCGCTGGCGAAGCTGCAAGGAGCGGAAGTGAGAATGCACAGACAGCGGCAGCGAGAACGAGATGACGAAGCTTCATGAGAATCCTCCGTTGATTTCGGAGAATTATACGTCAGCCCTTTTTCACGCCGCGGGAGCGGGTGGACGGCTCGATGCGCAGCGCGCCGGTGAGGGCGGCGGTGTCGTTGCCGCTCTTCACCATCACGACCAGCGATCCGGCCGGAACAGACGCGTCGATCTGGAACGTGGCGCTGACGTAGTTGCCGGCCCACTTGAAATCGGAGATGCGATGAAAGCCGGAGCTGGGGACGTCGAACGTCGTCATCCCGCTGGTAAAGCCGTCGCCGCCGACGCCGAGGGTGGTCGTGGTACCCGCGTGAAGAATTGCGGGCATGGCCTGGAGAGCGGCAGTGTCCGCGCCGGGAGCCCATGCGCCGATCCATTTCGGATTCAAGGTGACCACGCCGGAGCCATTCACGCTGATGTTTCCGTAGAGATGCCCGCTTTCGACGCGAAGCGCGCCGCCGTCGGCGAACTGAGTCGGGACCGACGTCACCTTCGCGCTCTGCCAGAAACCGGCGAGGTTCTGCACGTTGAAGGGTCCGTCGAGCGGCTCCGCGTAGATGCGGTAAGTTCCGTCGGGAATGCCAGGCAAGGTGAAGTTCCCGGCCTTGTCTGACAAAGTCGTGGCGACCGTTTCGCCGCGATCGTTCAGCGCCACGACCTGCGCCGCGAAGATCCCGCCGCTGTCGCCGTAAACCCGTCCTTCGAGCGTCCCGCCGATTGCCGGCCGCGCTTTGGCGTAAGCCGAGGCGATCGCGATGCGGTCATCGCTGTCGAGCGCCACCGCGTTGTTTCCGGTCCCGACATAGGGATACATCATCGATGTCAGCACGGCGGAGTGGTCGAGCCCGAGGATGTGACCCATCTCATGCTCTACGAGTTGCTGTACGTTGAAACCGCCGGAGACGGCCGACGGATCGATCTGCATGTCCGCTTCGATGATGCGGCCGTTGTCGTCGTACCAGTTGGTCGTCAGCGCAATGAATTTCTGATCGGCAAAAAGATCGCTGGCCATGGAGATGGTGTTACGGCCGTCTTTCCCCGCACTGGCGCCATCGACGGTGCCGAGCGACTGGAAGGCGAGGTTACTGTCGGGGACTGCGGACCAGTCCTTCGCCGCACGATCGAGCATCGCCGCGGCCTGAGGCACGGCGTTCACGACGCCGCGATCGATGGCATAGCGGATCGGGAAGGAGCTGTCGGGCCAGGCCACCGGAATGAGAGTGCCGTTGTTGTAGTACGTGAGGCGCGCCGCACCGAATGCCGGAGCCGCGAGCGCGCCTGCAAGCGCGAGGAGGAGGAGATTCCGATGGAGGGACATGGCTGAGCGGCTTTTCTGCAACGTGGGTGCCATTATAATAACTTTTTGGCGCGCTTGGGATAACTTTGTTTGGGGTGTGGGGAGTCGGGGGTCGGGGGTCGGAGAAACGACGCCTTCGGGGCAACGGGTTTTGTCACGCGGAGGCGCGGAGATTCGGAGAAAACCTCTGCGATCTCCGCGTCTCCGCGTGGAACACTCCGACTCCCGACTCCCCAGACGCGACAACCCTCACAGAATCGCGATCAGATCGATCTCGACCAATGCACCTTTCGGCAATTGCGCCACGCCGACGGTTGAGCGCGCTGGCTTCGTCTCGCCGAAATACGACGCGTAGATCTCGTTCAGCATAACGAAATTCGCCAGGTCCGTGAGGTAGACCGTGGCTTTGGCGACGTTGCTGAAATCTGCGCCGGCGGCGGCAAGCACCGCTTTCATGTTCTCGAAGACGCGGTGCGCCTGCGCGGCGAAATCGCCTTCGACGAGGCTACCGCTGTTTGGATCGAGCGCGATCTGGCCCGATGTGTAGAGAACGTTCCCGCTCTTGATGGCCTGCGAATACGGGCCAATCGCCTTTGGTGCTGCGTCTGTTGCGATGATCTCCATGGTTGCTCCTTCTCGAACGTCTTGCCGGTAGGGCGTGCCAGTATAATCGCGGCACTTTTCACGGAGAACACACGGCGCATGGCAACGTACCTCGGCAATTCATCGCTCTCCTCCGCGGTGAAGGATCGCGTTCTCTCGACATTCCAGCAGGCCGTCACGCTCTACAAACAGGGACGCATCGACGAGGTCGTGCAGGGCTGCGGCCTGATTCTGCGGATGGATCCGATGTTCGATCCGGCAAAGAAGCTGATGGAGAAAGCGAAAAATCCGTCGTCACCGGTCGACGTCGATGCCCTCATTCCCGCCGATGCCGGCTCGGATGCTCTGCGCGAGGCGCGCGCCGCACTGGCCTCGCGCGATTTCCAGCAGGCCAGCGATCTCACCGCCGGGCTCCTGCGCGACGACTTCACGAACGAAGAGGCGCGCGAGATCAACGATACGGCCCGCGAGAAGATGGAAGCGGCGCCGTTCGTCGACCAGTTC
>DATAMS010000396.1:0-4701 GCA_036260495.1 Thermoanaerobaculia bacterium | reverse complement strand
CGCCGAGGGATGCTCGGTCATCAGCGATCAAAGCGTCGCGGACGGCCTGCCAGTCGGATTGGTTCAGCGTCGGGTTCATCGGGGGTTTCATCAGGATTTTTCTCCGAGTTGCTCGCGAAGGTATCGCTTCGCATCGCGCAGCCGCGATTTCACGGCATCCATGGAGATGCCGAGGATCGTTGTGATCTCGTTGTATTGGAAGCCTTCGATCCAGAGGCGGAGACATTCGCGCTGGCCTGGGGGCAACGACGCCACCAGGCGCCGCACGCGTTCCCAAAGCGCTTCCTCGGCATCACGATCGGCATAATCGAGCTCCGCAGGGGCGGCCGGTTCAAACAACAACTCGGGATCGTCGATCTCGATCATCACGGCGCTGCGCTTTTGCGTCGTCCGTGCACGAACGCGGTTGAGCAGGATCGTTTTTGCGATGCTCGCCAGAAACGGCCAGGGATCATCGTTCCGAATCTGATCCATTCGTTCGTAAAGGCGTTTGAATGCGTCCTGGCAGAGGTCGTGGGCCTCATCATCGGCGATGCGGTTCGTGCGGAAGTAGCGAAAGACACGCGCGTAACACTTCCGGAAAATGGCCTCGAAGCGCTCGTCGTATCGCCCGCCGCCGTCTACAATCATGACCATTCGCTCTTACCCCTCATTTCGCATGGTCCGCTCATCAGGGATAGCCCTCGCATGCGGTGCGCTCCTGCTGTTCGCCGGCGCCTGCAATCATGAAGACACCGTCTCCGGCGGCATGTGGGGGCGAACGGTCGAGCCGCGGCTGACGACGACACGCTCGTGGCACTCGTGCACGCGGAAATTATCGCCCGGACACGTGGTGACGGAGGCGCAATGTGCGGCTGCGCCGGTCGATTCGGGCCGTTGCCCTGATTTGATCGACATCCTTTCCCGCGAACACGCCAATCGCATACTGGTTTCCCGTGCCCAGTGCACCGATGTGGCAATCGCGGCCCTTGAACATTTCTCACTCGCCGAGGCGGCGGCGATGAGCGATCTGGCGGGTGCGTATTACGTTCGCGCGCAACGAAAGGACAATCCGGCGGACCTTCTGCGCGCGCTCGACACGGCACAGCGCGCCGTAGCCCTGAATCCGCAACCGGAAGGCGCAGAGTTCAATCTCGCCCTCATCCTCGAGGCGCTCTCATTGAACAACGACGCGATCGATGCATGGCAGCGCGCGGCGGCGGTGGAACGTGGTGAATGGGCAGACGAGGCGCGGGCGCACCGGGCGGCGCTCGTCCGAGAGGCCGCACAAGACGGCGAGCATCAATGGAGGCGCGTTCGAGCGCAGATCGATGCTGCGATCGATGCGCACGACGTTTCAAAGACAGCCAGCCTCATTGCGGCCTTTCCGGCGACATCGCAGCAGTACTTCGAGGAGGAAGTGCTCGCGCAGTGGGCGGCCTCGCCGTCGCCGCGGCAGGGTTTGCGAGTCAAGACGTTCAGTGAAGCGTTGTCGCAAATTTTTAATGATCATTATTTCGTCGATGTCGCCGCCGCAATCGTCAATGCGCCCACCCGGGTTTTGGCCGATTTGAAACAGGGGCACATTCTTTTCGCTCGCGCTCGAGCGGCTGAACGAATGCTCGGACCCCAAACCGCGGCACCTCTTTACGACGAAGCAGCGCGTTTGCTGCGGCAGGCCGGCAGCCCTCAGTATCTGCTCGCCCGCATCGGTCATGCAGGACAGAGTCCCTTGCTGACGAACGACTATGGGCCGTCCTTGAAAGAGCTCGACGCCGTTGCGGCGGAGGCTCGCGCGCATCGGTATCCAATGGTTCTCGCCCGCGTGGAGTTGAACAGGCTCAATACGAATCAGTTTCTCAGCCGGTACAACGAATTGTTCACTTCTTATGACGCTGCCATGACGGCGTATCGTCAATGTGGCGACTGGGAGGACCGTGCTGCCGCGGACGCACGCGCCATTAGTGCGATGTCAGTGGTCGGTCTCAAAGATGCTGCGTGGCGTGAAGCATTTCTGACTGTTAGAGACGCGCCTCGTTTGCTCAATTGGAAGACGCGCTTTCTTCTCATCGGCGTTACTGCCAGCGCCGCGCTCGACCTCGGCCATCCCGAAGCTGCACTGCTGTATCAAAACGCCTGCGTGAAGAGCGCAGCGAAAGCACCGATTGCGTTTTTGGCGATCTCCCTTCGCAAGCGTGCCGCAATCGAGCTCACGCTGCACCGTAATGATGAAGCGCAGCGCGATGTGGACGCGGCGATTGCGGCGCACACGCCGGCGGTCGACCCGAGCGTCAGCCGCTCGCTGGAGGCACGCCTTTCCGAGGTCCAGGCGGAAGCGGCGTTGCACGCTGACCCGAGTCTGGCCGTGTCCGCGCTGACTCATGCGATCGAAGTCGCGGCTCAGGGCGAATATGTCACGTTCCGCGCTTCGCTCCTGGCTGAGCGTGCCGAGGCATTTCGCCGCCTCGGACGGACCGCCGATGCGGAAGCCGACCGGCGTGCAGCGCTGCACGAACTGCATAAAGAGGAAGATGCACTGCTCGGTGGAAGGAAGCCGGGCAGTCGTGATGACCTCTGGAATGCCTATTTCACCCGTTTCGACGAGACATACGATCTTCTGATCCGGCAATTGATCAGCGAAGGGCGGATCGACGAAGCATTCCGCTATGCCGACCGTGCGCGTGCATTCGAGCCGCTGGATCTCGTTCGCAAATTGCATACAGCGCCCGCGGCGTTTCGTGAGCTTGCAGCGCATCCTGACGATTTCGAGATCCGTAAGCTGCAGGAACAACTCCCGCCCCGAACGTTCCTCATTGAATATCGTGTCTTCGAGGACCAAACGGTGGCATGGGTACTTGGCCGCAATCTCTTCATGGTCCAAACTCTGACGGCGCGTCGCAGCGACGTGAAGCGCTGGACTGAAGCCCTGCAGAACGCGGCTCGCGCAAGAGATTCTCATGCATTCGCGGAGGGCCTCGAGGCACCGTATGACGCTCTGTTGAAAAAGGTTCTTGAATCCGTGAATCGTGCGCCGGGCGGCGGCGCCGCGAATATCGTCATTGTGCCGGACCGTGAATTACGTGGTCTTCCGTTTGCCGCGTTACGCGATCCCGAAACGAAGACGTACTTCATCGAAGATCACACGCTGACGATTTCTGGGAGTGCGCTGCTCTACGTGTTTGCTGTTCTTCGCGATCGCGAACTGCCTTCGGGTGATGCCTCCGCCCTTCTCATCGGGAATCCTGCGTTCGACCGGCAACTGACCCTTGCCCGAGGATTGGACCCTATTCCGAATGCCGAGCGGGAGGCTGTCGAAATTCATACGTTGTATCCCGGTTCCGAAGTGTTGATCGGCGATGCCGCAACAGCAGCGCAATTCCTACAGCGCGCGGGCGGCAGTGCCATCATTCATATTGCAGCCCATGCCATTGTCAATGGCGACGCGCCGTCCCAATCATTTCTTTTGTTCACTCCTTCCGGTGGCGACCACGGTGTGCTTAACGCTGAGACGATGATCAGGGAGTTGCATACGGATAAGACCCGCCTCCTGGTGCTGGGCGCCTGCAGCAGCGCGGGCGGGTTGCCAGTTGGCGCGGAGGGCATTGCTCCGCTCGTGCGGCCGGTCATTGCAGCCGGTGTTCCGGGCGTGGTCGGCGCGCTATGGGACATCGACGACGCCACAGCGACGCGCCTTCTGGTGTCCTTTCATCGTCACTATCGGCAGGGCAGCGATGCGGCGGCGGCGCTCCGGGAGGCGCAACTCGAAATGCTCTGGAGTAATAACCCCGGGCTCCGTTCGGGACTCACGTGGGCGCCGTTCCAAGCGATTGGGTACGCCTCTTCGCCCTTTGCACCGATAGGAGATATCACGAAGGAGAAACCACCTTGACGAGCTTTATTCTCAAGATTCTGTTCAGCGGTCTCATGGTCTTTACACCCAGCCAGGACGGTCACGAAATGACCGTTCTCCTCCTCGCAGCCGGCCACAGTCATCATCTCTCTGACGGCAGCGTCCTCCAGCAGCACAAACCACTTCTCATTGCGCGCGCCGGCTCTTGCAGCGGCGATTGCCCGACTCGCGATAGCAGCGTCGCGCAGTTCGTTTATGCCGATCAGTCTCTATCGACGGCGCAGGATTCTCTCGAAGCCGCGACAGACGGCGGCGGCGCGTGGATGCTCTCCGGTTCGGACATCTCGCTGCAAAAAGCCAGCAGCAGCGATTCCGATCTTCCGGCGCTCTCCGTCACGTCAAGCGCGCGCGCATCCAACACTGTGATCCCCTCAACGTCTGCCGAGAGGGAAGACATCAGTTGGATCGCGGACCTCAAGCAGGTTTGCCCTTCCGGCTGCGCGCTCGATCCGGCGGTGCTGGCGTCGATTCCACCGTCATCCATCGTGGCGCGCTTCCATCTGCGCAGCGGCCGCCTCTTCACCTACACCGTCACCCGCATCGGTCCCGATGTGACGCCGGTTCATTTCGCGCGGCTCGACGGCTCCGGCACCGCCTCGGCGTACACGCAAGCGATCGCCTCGTGGGTGGGCGCCGAGGTTGCGATTGCAGGAAGCGGTATCGAGATCGTCGAGAGCAAATTCAATGGCGACGCCGGCCGCTCGATGACGCTCACGCCGGACGCGAACAATTCGATGGAGCTCGCCGTCCTCAATTTCCCGCCGTTTGTTCCTCCCGCCTCGGCGAACAACAACGCGCCGCAGGTTGGGAAG
>DATAMS010000347.1:0-1587 GCA_036260495.1 Thermoanaerobaculia bacterium | reverse complement strand
GGCGGGAACGGAGATCTGACCTTGGGCGGTGACTTTCGATTGCGGTAGAGCCATGCATTCATAGTACCACGGTACTATGACGAAGTCTGACTGGCGGCGATCCGCCGCCAGTCGAGAAAAGGCTCAGTGAATCGGCGGTTCCGATGCGACCGCGTCCGGCAGCTTCTTCGCCAGTGGCACGATCGTGCCGTCGAGGGCGTGCAGGACGACTTCGTCCATTGACTCGACGAGGTTGAACTCCATCTTTTCGCGAACGTCCGCGGGGATGTCTTCGAGGTCGCGCTCGTTTTCGGCGGGGAGGATGATGCGGGTGATGCCGGCGCGGGCAGCGGCGAGGATCTTGTCTTTCACGCCGCCGACTGGCAACACCTTGCCGCGCAGCGTGATCTCGCCGGTCATGGCGATGTCGCGGTGCACGGGGATGCGCGTGACGGCGGACAGGAGCGCCGTCGCCATCGTGATGCCTGCGGACGGTCCGTCCTTCGGGATTGCGCCCTCGGGGACGTGAATGTGGATGTCGAGGCTGGCGTGAAAGTCGGCATCGAGACCGAAGAGCTCCGCGCGTGAACGAACATACGACAGCGCGGCTCTTGCCGACTCCTGCATCACGTCACCGAGTTTGCCGGTGAGCGTGAGGTTGCCTTTGCCGCGCGAGATGGCCACTTCGGTCGACAGGATCTCGCCGCCGACTTCGGTCCAGGCCAGGCCCGTGGCCAGACCGATCTCGCTCTTGTCGTGGATCGTCTGCGAGCGGAACTTCGGCTTGCCGAGGAGCTCGCGGACTTTGATGCGGTCCATGATCGTCTTGATCTCCGGACCTTTTTTCACGACCTGGCGAGCGATCTTGCGCAGGACGGAACCGATTTCGCGCTCGAGGCTGCGAACGCCTGCTTCGCGCGTGTACGAATCGACCAGCTCTTCGATCGCGGTGTCGAGAAAATCAACCTGGCTCTCTTCGATGCCCTGCTCCTGGCGCTGCTTCGGGACGAGGAACTGGCGGCCGATGGCGAGCTTCTCGAGGTGCGTGTAGCCGGAGAGCGAGATGATCTCCATGCGGTCTTTGAGCGGCGCGGGAATCGTGTGCGTCACGTTCGCGGTGGCGATGAACATCACCTTCGACAGGTCGTACTCGACGTCGAGATAGTGATCGGTGAAGGCATTGTTCTGCTCGGGATCGAGAACTTCGAGGAGGGCGGCCGAGGGATCGCCGCGGAAATCCATCGACATCTTGTCGACCTCGTCGAGGAGGAAGACCGGATTGATCGTGCCGGCCTTTTTCATCCGCTGGATGATCTGGCCGGGGAACGCGCCGATGTACGTGCGGCGATGTCCGCGGATCTCCGCTTCATCGCGCACGCCGCCCACCGAGATGCGGTAGAACTCGCGCCCGATCGAGCCGGCAATTGCCTCACCGAGTGAGGTCTTGCCGGTGCCCGGCGGGCCGACGAAGCAGAGGATCGGACCGTGCGGGTCGCCGCCGCGCAGCTTCCGTACGGCGAGGAACTCGATGATGCGCTCCTTCGCCTCGAGTAGGCCGTAGTGCCGCGTGTCGAGGGCTTCCTCCACTTTCTTGAGCGCGATCTCCTC
>DATAMS010000326.1:0-1766 GCA_036260495.1 Thermoanaerobaculia bacterium | reverse complement strand
TCTCACGCGAAGACGCGAAGACGCGAAGAAACCCGACACTTGACGCTCACGCTGCTTGCGCGTATAGCTCCGCGGCTTGGCGGCCATCCTTCTCTATCTCGCGACGACCATCGGTGTGATCGCGCTGTGGCGGCGATTCGTGCAGCCGGTCTCGCGTACTGCTGCGCTCGTCCTGATTCTTTTGCCGATGTGTTTTACCGGACGGGCTCTGCTGACCGGACGTGTTTATGCGCCGATCGATCTGCCGTTCATGTCGGAGCCGCTGAACGCGTACGCGGCGGAGTTCAATGTGCCGAAAGTTCACAACGGCACGCTCTCCGATCTTTACTGCCAGATCATTCCGTGGCGCAGCGCGGTGCGGACGGCGATTTTCAGCGGGCAGTGGCCGCTGCTCAATCCGTTCATGCTCTGCGGCGACATCCTCGCGGCGGCGGCGCAACCGGCGCCGTACGATCCATTCAATCTGATCGGGATGGTAATTCCGATGCCGCCGAGCCTGACGTTCGCGGCGGCGATGACGTTCTTTCTGGCCGGCTTCGGCGCCTTCGCGTTCGCGCGCGCGCTCGGGACCGGCGAGCTTGCCGCGCTCGTCGCTGCGGCAGGATGGATGTTCAGCGCGAACGTCGCCTTCTTTGTCGGATGGCCGCTTTCGCGATCGTGGGCGTATCTGCCGCTGATCTTTTTCGCGGTGAAACGGTTGGTAGACGAAGCGAGCGTGCGCGCCGCTGTTTTGCTGATGATCGCGCTGACGTTGCTGATCCTGGCCGGGCATCCGGAGTCGTTGCTACACGTCACTGCGGTTGGTGCTGCATATGGACTCTTTGAAATTGCGACGACGCGAAAACGCATCGGACGGGTGATCGCACTTGCGATCGGCGCGGGCGTCGTGTCACTGCTGCTCACGGCGATTTTTCTGCTGCCGTTTCTCGAAGCATCGCAACAGACGCTTGAGCTTCACAACCGGCTCGGCTGGCGGTCGATATCGTTTCCGTTCATGCCGGAGATGATTCAGCGCCGCGCGGCCAACACCATCTTTCCGTTCTGGGGCGGGCAGCCGTGGCGCGATTCGTTTACCGCCGAGTGGGATCCGCAGACCGCGCGCACCGGCAGCATCGTGATCGCGCTGGCGCTGACAGCGTTGATCGTGGCCAGGAAGCGCAAGGAGACCTGGTTCTTCTTCGCGCTGGCGCTCGTTTGTCTGTGCGCCGGGTTCGATGCGCCGCCGATGGCCAACGTGCTGCACAAGATTCCGTTGTTCGACGTCGCGCTCAACGAACGGCTGGCGTATGCAGCGTCATGCGCGCTGTCGATGCTGGCGGCGCTGGCGATTGACGCATTGGCAACTGACGTTGGCGGCTCTACGCGTCGTAGAACGGCTGCGACAATCGCTGCCGTGATCGCAATCGCCCTCGGCGTCGGAACCTGGCTGGTCTGGACGCACGAGCTCAAAGCTGGCGTCGATCCCTCCGTCATCCGCATCAATGCCCTCGGCGATCTGATTCCGCTGGCGATCGTGGCCATCCTCCTTGCCTCGCGCACTCCGCTTCGTATCGCGCTCCCGCTCATCCTCGTTCTTCTCCTCGGCCAGCGCATGATCGTCGACGGCTCGATTTATCCCTCGCTACCGCAGCACGATTTCTATCCGAAGATTCCGATCATCCGGGCCATCCCCGAAAACAGCGGCGAGCCGTTTCGCGTGGCCGGCGAGCATTTCGTGCTCATTCCCGATTCGGCGGCCATCTACCAACTCGAAGATCCGCGCGGCT
>DATAMS010000324.1:0-13059 GCA_036260495.1 Thermoanaerobaculia bacterium | reverse complement strand
TGCCGCGCGGCAACTACGCGCCCGCGCTTCTGTCGATGATCGTGATCCCGCTGCTCTGGTTCATCCCGGCCATGATGCTCGGCGGCAGCGCCTACACGCACGACGTCATCGTCAAACAGACCGCCGGCCGCGCCATCGCTTCTTGGGTTCACAACGCACCGCCTTGGTTCTACGTTGCGCACCTTCCCGCATCGCTCTTTCCGTGGTTTTTTCTGGCGTGCGTGGCCGTGTTCGCGCTCTGGCGCACGCAAGGCTTTCTGATCCGATGGATCATCGCCGTGCTCGTCCCGTACTCGATGATGAGCAGCAAACTCGACGTCTACATGATGGCCATGATCCCGCCCATCGCACTGCTGATTTCTCGCTACGTAGGCGAAGAGCGCGAAGCGCGGACGGAGCGCGATGATTTAGTGGAGCGCCGCGATTTGTCGGAGCGCCGGCGGCCCGCCGGCTGGACCGCCGCCGGCCCGGCGGCGAACCTCATCGCCAACGGCCTGATCGCGTTAATCGCCATCGCCGCCCTCTTCCTGAACCCAACCCGCATCAAAGGCCCCGAGGCCGCACTCATCCAACTCCCCGCCGTGCGAACGCTTCTCATCGTCACCGCCACCGCCGCCATCATCGCCTTCGTCATCGCAACCCGCGCATCGCTCACAACATCGACCATCGCCACCGGCCTCGTTCCCATCATCACAATGGCCTTCATCGCCATCGCCTTGATGCCGGTCGTGAACGATCTCGTCTCCACGCGCCCCCTCGTCACGACCTTGCAGCAACAGCAAGTCCCGCCCGAACAAATCGCGCTTTACGCCGCGCCGTACCTCTGGACGCGCGATCTTCCCCGCGAATACGAGCGCGTCGTCTACGCTGATCCGGCGATCCTGGCGAAAACGAAACCGGCAGTGATCGTCACCGCCCGCGCCCACGCAAACGAGATCGCATCAGCGCTGAACGGCTATCACGTCGTCACATCGCTTCGCATGATCGGGAAATGGTTCGATGTCTATCGACAATAAGCGCCGCCTCGCCGCCGCCGCGTTCATCGCGCTGCTCGCGCTCTCGGTCTTCTGGCCGTCGCCGGCGATCGCGGTCAACGACGTTTGCTGTCACGCGCAGCTCGGCGTCGACGACCTCTCCTTTCTCGGCCGCGAAGCACCACCGTGGGATGTCGCCTTCTGGTTCATCGCCGGGCTCTTCGCGCTCCTGATTCTCCATCCATCGACCGGCTACAAAACGCACGATTTCGCGGAAGCATGGAAGCTCGTACGCGCGACGCGCCTGCGCGTACGCAAGGCCGATGCGATCGCCGCCATCTGCGGCGCGATGATCATCGCGCTTATCTGGCGGTTCGCCGATGCGCCCGTTACCGACTGGGCCGAGCGCATTCAGTCATCGGGGATTCAGGACGCGATCCGTTTCGCCAACCGTTTCGGCGGCGGGATGAACCCGCCGATGGTCGTGCTCTTCTTTCTCATCGCCGGCGTCGCGTATCGCTATCACCGCTGGATCGCCTACGCCGTGGCGATGGCGTTCAGCGGCGCGGCCGCCGGCATCGTGGTCCAGATCATCAAGTACGCCGCCGGGAGAACGCGCCCCGAGCTCTGGCTCGGCCCGTTCCAGCACGCCCGCGCCGCCGCGACATCCTTCCCCAGCGGCCACACCGTCGGAGCGTTTGCGCTCGGTGGCGTTCTGATGCTTTCGTCCCCGTCACGCACGATGCGCATCGCCGCATTCCTTCTGGCGCTCTCCGTAGCCGTCTCGCGCGTGCTCGCCTTTCGTCACTGGACCAGCGACGTCATCGCCTCCGCCGCAATCGGCATCCTGATCGCCGCGGTGGTGGTGCGGGGAATGGCGGCATGGCCGTCGTTGCAGAGTCCACCGATCAAACGTGACGGCGTAATCCGCAACTTGAGTTGACCATATTTGTTGACCATGTTAGCGTGGGACCATGAAAGAGATGCAGATCTCGAAATTCAAAGCCACGTGCCTGGCCGTTCTCGAGCAGGTGCGAAAGACCAGACGCCCCGTGCGCATCACGCGATACGGCAAACCGGTCGTCGAAGTCGTCCCTCCTTCCCCAGAGACGCCGGGCAAGCGCGTACTCGGATTCATGGCCGGTCGTATGGAAGTTCGCGGCGACATCGTTCACGCCAGTCCATGGCTCGATTCGGAAGAAGCGACATCGTTTAAGTGAAGCTCCTGCTCGATACACACATCCTCATCTGGGCGGTGCTCGAGCCGCGGCGGCTCGCACCAAGAGTGCGTCGTCTTCTCGACACCGTAACTACTGAGCTCTGGATCTCGCCGGTAACCGTCTGGGAGTTACTTCTTCTGATCGAAGGCGGGCGAATCAGGCTGGACATGCCTTTCGAGCAGTGGCTCGCGGACGTACGCGGAAAACTGGCGCTTCATGAAGCGCCACTGACTCACGAAGTCGTGCTAGCCGCGCGCGACGTTCGGATCACTCATGCCGATCCCGCCGATCGTCTGCTTGCTGCCACGGCTCGGTACTACGAGCTACGCCTCGTCACCGCAGATGAGCGGCTGCTGGACGGCACTGGCTTTGTGACGCTGGCCAACTGACCGGCGTGCAAACGCGTGAGCCATGGCACCAGAATCGCGGTGAAACCGGGGATCGTACCCAAAAAAATGAATCGTGCCGGGCTAACCGACAGCTAACCTGCATTTCTCACACTCTTATCCCAGCTCTCCCATCGAGCGCCTTCTCCTCCACGTTTTTCAGTGGGGGAGAAGGTGCCGAAGGCGGATGAGGGGGCGTTTGGCTGTCGCGGCAACGTTGCACAAACGCCGGGCTTTTCAATTGGTCACACTCGCAACGAAGGGGTGTCCCATCTTGCGATGCCCCTTCATCCGGCTTCGCCACCTTCTCCCAACGCAAAAAGCGCGAGGGGAGAAGGCGCTCGATTGATGGGAATGGGAGATCGCGTGAGAAAGCGGCTAACCGATCGCCTTACGCCTTGAACTTGATCGTGCAGCCAAATGCACGCGTGGCTTGATTCGACACCGTCTTGCCCGCGAGCAGTTCGTCGAGAGCGTTGGCGAGGCCGGTCGTGCGGCGTTCTTCCGGTTTGGCGCTGTCGTCAACGTAGCCGCGGTAGCGGAGCGTGCCGCTGCCGTCGATCACGTAGACGTGCGGGGTGACGCGGGCGCCGTACGCGCGGGCGATCGCGCTGTTGCCGTCTTTGAGATAGGGATACGGATAGCCTTTCTCCGCCGCGCGCGACTTCATCTCCGGCAGCGACTCTTCCGAGTATTGCGACTCGTCGTTCGAGTCGATGGCGTAGAAGGTGATGCCCTTCGCCTGATACTGCTTTGCCAGCTCGATGATGCGCGGCTCGAAGGCTTTCGCGTACGGACACTGGTTGCAGGTGAAGACGACGACCGAGACCTTGCCGTCGCCTGGATGAAAGGCCACGGTCTTGCCATCGACGGCGTTCACGAGCGAGAACTGCGGCGCCTTCGCGCCGATCGAAAGCTCGTCGGCGTTCACGCAAGCGGCGGCGGAAACGAGAAGCAGGAACGGCAGCAGCGACCTCATGGTGGTTTTCATTGCATCCTCCTGAGCAGTTTGCGCAACTCGGCGATCGTAGTGTCTTTCTTAATCGGCCCCTGATGGCGCCAGATCTCGCGGCCCGACGCATCGAAGGCGATCGTGACGGGGATTTCCCCCTCGAAATGGTAGTAGCTGGAGAGATCGTCGGCGTTGCCTTTGTAGTAAACATTGAGGTAGCCGATCCAGTGCTGATCGAGGAAGCGGGCCACGTTTTCGCGTTTCGCGCCCGGGATCATGTCGTCCATCGACACGCCGGCCATCGTCACCTCGGGACCGAACGCCGCGTTGATCATGCGCAGATCCGGCATCTCGGCGACGCAGGGGACGCACCACGTGGCCCAGATATTCACGACACGGATTTTGGCGTGGCGGGGAAAGAATGCCTTGATCTTCGCAGGATCGTTGACGTCGTGCAGATCGGCAGCCGAGGCGGTGGTTGCGAGGAGAAGGAGAGCGAGGATCAACGGACTGGTTCGCAGCGGCATATGCGCGCGCAACGCGATGCGCGATTGTGATATTCGACTCCGGGAGTCGGGGTGTCGGGAGTCGGGCGTCGGAGCAAGGCTCCAAGATGCTCGCGAGATACGCTGCACTTCTCCGACCCCCGACCCCCGACACGCGACACCCCAGAACACACGCATGCCCTTTGCACAATGGACATTCAATGACAGTCATCGTTCTCTTCGGCGGCCGCAGCGATGAGCGGCACGTCTCGGTCGCATCCGCGCAAAACATCGTTCGCTCACTCGACGCGCCGCTGGCTTGGTTCTGGGCTTCGAACGGCGCGGTATACGACGTTCATCGCGACGATCTGCTGCATCACGAAAACCCGTTCACCGCTGATTTCGAGCCCACGCGTCCGGCGATCTGGCCCGACCTCGAGCAAGCGCTCGACACGCTCCCGGTCGAGGATCCCGTTTTCCTGCTCGCGCTGCACGGCGGCGAAGGAGAGGACGGCAGCGTGCAGCGTTTGCTGGAAGCGCGTGGGATTCCGTTCACAGGCTCCGGTTCGGCAGCGAGCGCAGTCGCGTTCGACAAAGGACGCGCGAAAGAGATCGTGGAGGACGAACTACACGTCGCCGAATCGCTCGTCGTCGATGACGTCCGCGCCATCGATGGCAGCATCGCCGCGATGCTCAAGCGTCACGAGAAGATCGTGCTCAAGCCGGTCGCCGGCGGGTCGTCGCGCGGGCTCTTTTTCGTCGATCGAAGCACGGATACCGGCCCGATCGTCGATGCCATTCTCGCGATGAAGGTTCCGTACATCCTCGAGCAGTTCATCGCCGGTCGCGAGCTGACCGTCGGAGTGGTCGACGGCGAAAACGGACCGCGCGCGCTACCGGTGATCGAGATCGAAACCGATCCCGGCTTCTCCTTCGACTACGAAGGCAAATACCTCGGCAAAGGAACCCGCGAGATCTGTCCCGCCAAAATCCCCGACGCGATCCGCGACGAAGCGCAGCAGATGGCAATCGCCGCACACACCGCCCTCGGATGTGAAGGCTACTCGCGCAGCGATCTGATCTTCGCCGACGACGGGCTGTATTTTCTAGAACTGAACACGCTGCCGGGACTGACGAGCACTTCGCTGGTGCCACAGCAATTGAAGGAAGCGGGGATCTCGTTTCGCGATTTTCTGGAGCAGCAGATCGCGTTTGCTCGTTAAAGGCGTTTCACGCGGAGACGCGGAGGACACGGAGGGTTTTCCCGGCGTCCTCCGCGTCTCCGCGTGAAACGGTTTTTCAAAACGAACTAATACTTCCCCCCACACTCCGGACAAAACTTCGGCGTCCCCTCCGCCTCATGCCCGCAAGAACCGCATTTCTTTTTCGCGGAGTACGCGGTTCCGCACTCCGGGCAGAACTTGCCGCCCTGCGATTTGGCGCCGCACGATGCGCAGACGGCGCCCGAGACTTGATCGACCTTGCGCGATTTCGTCCAGTCCACTTCTCGCGCTTTGGCCTGCACCTGTTCCCGCGCTGCCTCGGCTTGCGCGGCCGCCAGCTCTTCGTCCATGTCCGGCGCGCAGCTTTCGCAGAGTCCGGCCTTCTTGTTCCAGCAGACAGGCTCGCAGACCCAGTTGCCGCAGCGCGTGCACTGTTTGAAGATCGGCGAGATCTCATCGACCGCTTCCTTCAGCGCGCTGTCGTGCGCCGGTCCGCCGACCGCGCGCTGCACTTCGTACGTGCTGTCGGCCACGCTTCCGAACACGCCACCGAAAAGACTGCCGGCCACGCGCGCCGCCGATCCGAGCATGCCCATCGCCGACGCCTTGAACGTCGACATGTAACCGTTGCTGCACTTCTCGCAGAAAAACTTGAACTGATAACCGCGATCGGTCGATAGGTCTTCGTAGTTTCCGGTAAAGCGGATGGGAACCATGAGCGAGCTCCTTGAGTTTTGGGTCTTCTAGAATTAGTGCGCGCAAAAGTCAAGGCAACCCGGCTCGGAGCCGGAAAAGGCGCGGGAATTCCTGAACGTGCACCCTCACCGCGCGGGTACACGTTTGTTTTTGACTGTCTTGCGCTGGCCACTTTTTCCCGAATCCTGTGGCACTTCATTGGAAGGGCGGAATAGCCACCACAGCGCGAAGCCGGCTCCGAATACGCCGATGATGCTGTAGAAATGCGCAGCGGCTCCCCAGAAGTTTCGCGCGAACGCACTGTAATTCCGTTCGCTCCACGGCCCCAGCCGCAATGCATAAATCGACTCCATGTTCACAATGATCGCGGCAATGTGTACCGCGGCGAGCGCAAGGCTTGCCAGCACGAAGCCGCGGATGTTTCGATCGCTGACAGGACGCTTATTCACTGCGAACAGCGTCGTGAGCAGGATGATGTTCGCCGTGAGGTCCATGAGCGTAAGACCGGGACGCGGCGATGAACGCGGGAAGTCGTCCCGATCGATCGTCAATTCCGTTCCGCCTGCAATGAGCCGCGTGACGGCCGGCCGCTCTACCATACGGATCAATGGCTCCGTCATTGTGGCCAGCAGGCGCGCATAGGGCGCGGACAATCCCCACCACAACGCCAGTCCGAGCAGAAAACCGGCTGCGCCTTTAGCGAGATTTGGCCACAGGTCTTTCAGCAAACTTCCAGCTCCATAGTACGAACATCGAAATGGCGGCGAGAATGATCAGCGACTGCCAGACGGCAACATGGAAAAGGTCGAATACCTGCCGGTAGTGTTCGCCCAGCCAGAACAATGAACTGAGACGGACGATATTCAGCAGCTCAATGGCAATGCTGCAAATCACAAGGCCAATCAGCCGCGATCGCAGCGTTGCCGGGAATGCCAGGATCGCCGCGGCCAGCAGCAGCGTCGCTTCAACGCCATTGCAGCCATTGCGAACGTCGAGTGCAAATCGCGCGGAATGCATGATGGTTCCCTGCGCATCGACGCCACCCTCGGCCGCGCGCAGCAACCCGGCCGACGCCCTCGCCACGACCTCGGTGAACGGAACAATGACCGCATCGTTCACCTGATTGAGCGCGATCACGGCATACAAAACGAGTAGCACTGCGCCGAACTTCGCGACAAAGAGGATGCGTGGTCTGAGGGGGCTCGCTGCCATTCGCGGTTGGAGGTTACCAGATCCAGTCAGCGTGAAAGGCTCGCGCTCGCGAGCCTTTCACGCCTGGAGTCAGTAATCTCAGATCGAGAGCCGGTTCATGACAAACAACGCGGCGGCAACAAGTAGAACCATGAGAATCGCCAGGCCAGCGATGTTGAGAGTCGGTCCACCGGCAGGCTGCCCTGCGAGGATCGCGATCGTGTACGCGCGGCTGCCCTGACAGCCAGCCGAGTCGGTGGCGCCGATCGTGACGTTGAAGATGCCCGGCTGCTGCGGCGCGCCGGCGATCAGTCCCGTTGTGGAGTTGAGCGAAAGTCCAGGCGGTAGCGCGCCGCCAATGACTGCGAAGGTATACGGCGCCGTTCCTCCCGAGGCTGTGATCGTCTGCGCGTAGGGTTGCAGCGTCGCTCCGGGCGGAAGGGTGGTGGGGTTGACGATGATCGCGCTGCAACCGGCGTTTGCAATCGTCATCGTGTATTGACGGCTACCCGAGCAGCCGGTCGCGTCGGTCGCCGTGATCGTGAACGTGAACGTGCCCGGGACGGTTGGCGTCCCGGTGATCGCGCCCGTGGCGGGGTTCAGAATCAGACTCGTGGGCAGCGCGCCGCTTGACACCGAAAACGCGTAGGGTGCCGTACCGCCCGACGCAGATACGCTCTGATTGTACGGAGTGCCAACCGTGCCATTCGGCAGCGTTGCCGGATTCACCGTGATGATCGGGCAGGCCAGCACGCCGCAGGTGTTGACATGGTTGGTATCGAGCGTCACGGCACCATTGCGAGCCAGCGCCCGTCCCGAGCTGTTCGAGCCCGTCGTGAATGTGATGCTCGAGAGTGCCAGGATGTCGCCTGCGAACGATGATCCCGTGCCGATCGTCGCGGAGCTCCCGACCTGCCAGTAGGCCTTGTTGCAACTGTTTCCGCCGTTGTTGATGACGACGACCGATGATCCGGACGCCGTCGTCAACGCGCTTCCGATTTTGAAGAGAAACAGCGCATTCGCATTGCCGAGCGCGTTGAGCGTCAACGTACCGGTGAGCTGCGCGGTGGACGAGTAGCAGTAGACGCCCGGCGTCAGCGTCAACCCGCCCAGATCCTGACCGGTCAGATCAACGGTGCAGGGAGTCGAGGCGATGTTGTTGTACGCGGTCGTGAGATCGTTCTGCGCCTGCATCGCAACCGCGTCGTTGCTATGAATCGCGCCTCCGACGACGACGCCGGGTGGAAAGCCGGTCACCGCACTGCCCGGGCTGACCCCGACGTTTCCATTGACCGTCGTTGCGCCCGTGTTGGTGACGGTCGATCCGCCCAGGACGCCGAAATTCTGCGCCGTGCCGAGAGAGATCTGGGCGAATGCCGCCGATGCGCTGAATAGCAGAAGCGTCGCCAGCCCGATGTTCGCGAGAAGAGTGTTTCGTTTCATGTCAGCCTCTTTCAATAGGAACTTAGTGGTGCAATGAAGGAATCGCGAGACGACGGGCGGGCATTGGTCTTTCAATGCGGAGTAAGGACCCGCGCTTGCAGTCCGCGTGCCGGGCAGGGAAATGGGGTGCGGATCGAGTCGCCATTGGCCTGGCATCCTTTCGGGTCGTCTGAGGATGGAGGCAGTGGCGGCCGTGCACGAGATCCGCGGCAACGTTGCCGCGCCTCGCGCTCGTCTGTCGCGACCGGCTGATCAGGCGCTTACGGAACGAACGTATTGCAGCATACGCCTGTTTTCCAGATGTCAACGGCCGCGGCGACAATATCAGCCGGTCCGGCGCCTTTCCGATTTGGCAACGATCCAGCCTTCGATTGCCAATCATGGCAGGGCGCGTGCAGTCGCCTCGCTCATGCATGGCCAAATCCTCAGGCAACTCCGCGAAGCGAAAGGACGCAGTCAGGCCGATGTCGCACGAAGCGCGGGGATCTCGCCGGCGCAACTGGCGCGTCTCGAAGCGAATCAGCGCGGACTCTATGTTGAGGACTTCGTGAACATCGCCGCGGTTCTGGGCGAAAAGCCCGGCAACCTTCTGCCAAACGACCTCGGCGACATTGCGCACCTGAAGCCGCTCATCGATCGATTGACGACGGTTCGCCCCGAGGTGCTTCCTCGTGTCACGGCGATTATCGAAGAGATTGTCATGCTGACTAAGGACGTGACTGCGCCGCCGGCAAACGGCCCGTCATGAGTATCGAGAACAAAATAATCGGAAGATCAATCACGATCTGACGCTATGTGAGCGGAAAAAGGCAGGACATTAATGGGATTACTCTGGTTCATCATCATTGGCGCAATTGCTGGCTGGCTGGCTGGCCGTTTCATGAAAGGCCACGGCTTCGGACTTCTCGGTGACATCGTGGTCGGCATTGTGGGCGCATTCATCGGCGGCTATCTCTTCAGCTCCCTCGGTGTGAGCCTCGGCGGCGGATTGATTGGCGCACTGATCGTGGCGTTCATCGGCGCCGTGCTCCTGCTCTTCATCGTGCGACTCTTCACAGGACGCAGCCGGAGATCGTGGTCTTGAGCGCAATCAAGATCGTGGCGATCCTTTTGATTGTGGCCGGCATTGCCGGCCTCATATACGGCAAATTCACCTACACGAAATCGACGCACGACGTTAACCTCGGCCCAATCGAATTGGCAGTGAAAGAAAAGAAAACGGTCAACGTCCCGCTATGGGCCGGAATCGCGGCGATTGTCGCCGGCGGCTTGTTGTTCTTCGTCCCAAAGAAAACGTAACGCTGGCATTCCTGGGTACTCGGTCACGCGAAGACGTGAAGACGCGAGGTGAAGATCCAACTTCGCGTCTTCGCGCCTTCGCGTGACTCCCTCTCGATCAGCGCTTCGCTACTCCCACACCGACAATCCGCGCGATCAGCGCGTCGTCATCCGGAAGCAATCCCGCTTTTGTGAGCCGCGGCGTGAGCTCGCGCCAGCCTTTTTCCATCTCGAATGCTTTGGCGAAGAGCGGCAGCGACTCGTCGACGCGCTTCATGTTCACGAGGGCGACGGCGTGCCAGTAGATCATTTCGGCGTGGCGGCTGATGGGGATTCCGGCCGTCGTCGCGGCAATCTGTTCGGCGGCGGCGTACTCGCGTAACGCGCCTTCATTGTCATTGTGCTCGGTGGCGAGATCGCCTGCGTTCATGTGGTTGTACGCGCGCTGCAACGCGACGAGACGGCGAAGCTCCTTCAGTGGCTCGGGATGATCGTCGACGCGGAGATTGAAGATCTGGTCTTCCCACGGTTTGCCCGTCGATTTCGCGCTGACCACGATCAGCGCCGCCGACTGCTTGCCGCGGATGTCGCCACCCGCACCCTGCGCGGCATCGAGCGCTGCGAGCATGCGCTCAGCCAGATCGCCGGTCGATGCCGCATACGCCTTCGCCATCGACGGCCAGATGTTGGCGTTCGACATGAGGTTGGCCTGCACGGCGACGTCGTGTCCCACGTTCAACGTCCCGCCGCCGGTGCCGCAGCCGATCTGCGCCGCAATTCCGGTCGACTGTCCGGCGATGCCGCCCGCAGCCTGAATATCGCGGCTGCCGGTGAACGTCGCCACATTCCCGTTCGCGTCGATAACAGCGACCTGCCGGACCTGACACGACGAATCAGCTCCGAGAAGCCCGCGCAAAACATCAGGAGCACTCTTCCCCGTGCGAAGAAGATCGAGCCCGAGTTTCCCATACGACGGATCGACGAAACTCTGCGTCGCCACCGCCCCCACACCCGCCTCCGCCCACGGCACGATCTGCCCCACCGCAAACCAGTGCGACTGCACCGCCACCCCAATCTGCCCCGTCTGAGTATCCCGCGCCACGATCGAAAACGTGTTCACCGGCCGCAACTGCGCAAACGCAGACGAAGCAAGAAAAACGATTGCCCAAACCATCTTCTTCATCGACACACCTCGGTCGATCACGATATCCGGGACGTGCAGCGCTGTCACGCGATGCTCGATGTTTCAGCGGCGCATTGCTGTAACGGCGATGGTCATCAGCGCGATTACCATTAACGCCAGCAACATCGGCGACATCGCTGGAATCGCCTGAATCAGTCCGAACGAAACGTTTGTGACGCCATTGCAGACGATGGGGAAGGCCGGTGGCGTCACGGACGTCTGGACTATGCCTGCCGGCGCGACGATGCGAATCTGATAATTGACGACGGCGGGCGCGAAGAAATCGACGTCGCCGTTTGCGTCGGTTGTTAGGGTGTCTTCGACTGTGCCATCGCCGAGTTGGTCCTCCTGGACGACGACGCCCGCAATAGGGCCTTCGCCGGCATCGAGGACGCCGTTGCGATTCGTGTCGTTGAAAACGTGGACGTGGATCGTGCCGAAGCAGAAGGCGTGCGCATTCGATGCGAGAAGGATTGAGGCGAGGATTGCGACTGCGAGAAGAGCGTGTGTACGCAACGATCGGGCTCCTTCCGCGCTCAACGGTACACAACGGATGCGGTCAATCGCAAGCACAGCTATGATCCAATTGCGATTCATCGAGCGAAGGAGGTCAGCATGTTCTTCCCGAGGAAATGGCGAGCGGTTGTTGGCGCGGCGTTATTGATCGCTGCCACGCCCTTGCTCCCGCAGGAGATGGAGCATCATCACGATGGTCCTGCCGATGAGCGCCTCGGCACCGTTGATTTTCCGATCTCGTGCGCGGGGTCGCAGGCGGCGTTTACGCGGGCTGTCGCGTTGCTGCACTCGTTCTGGTACGAGGAGGCGGAGAAGGCCTTTCGCGCCATTGCGGTCAGCGATCCGCGATGCGGCATCGCGTGGTGGGGCGTGGCGATGAGCGACTATCACCCCGTGTGGCCGTCGCCGTATACACCCGAGGAGTTGGCGCGCGGCGTTGCGGCAGCGGAGAAGGCGAAGGCTGCGGGCGCGCAGACGCCGCGCGAACAGGCTTACATCGATGCTATCGTGACGTTTTATCGCGACGCGGACAAACTCGACACGCTCACGCGCGCGCGTGCGTACGAGGCCGAGATGGAGCGGCTGACCGCGCGCTTTCCTGATGACGATGAGGCGGCGATCTTCTACGGTCTCGCGCTCGTCGCGCATGGCATGTCGGTCCCCACCGACAAGACCTACGCGTATCAGAAGCGCGCCGCGGCGATCTTCAACAGGCTGCTCGACAAGCATCCCGATCATCCCGGCATTACGCACTATCTGATTCACAGCTTCGACTATCCGGCGCTGGCTCCGCTGGCGCTGAAGGCGGCGAACACGTACGCGAAGATTGCGCCGTCGTCGCCGCACGCGTTGCATATGCCTTCACACATTTACGTCCGCCTCGGCATGTGGAAGGAGACCATCGACTCGAACCTGGCCTCGGCGCGTGCGGCCCACTTCCACGCGGCAATGACCCATCCCGGAACCGCGTCGTTCGACGGTCTGCACGCGTCCGACTACCTCGCGTATGCGTGGCTCCAAATCGGAGAGGACGAAAAAGTAGAACAAGTC
Source organism: Thermoanaerobaculia bacterium (assembly GCA_036260495.1). Taxonomy (GTDB): domain Bacteria; phylum Acidobacteriota; class Thermoanaerobaculia; order Gp7-AA8; family Gp7-AA8; genus JADGNZ01. Next base: position 462 of record DATAMS010000324.1, on the reverse strand, counting down.
GTCGATGGCGTTGCGGCAATCAAGGCACTCGACGTCGAGAACTTCGCCGGCTACTACGCGATGGCGGCCGTGCCGGCGCGTTACGCGTTGGAGCGGAGGGATTGGGCCGCGGCGGCCGCGCTGACTGTGAAACCGGCCGGACTTGCGTGGGAGCGATATGCGTACGCCGAGGCGCTGACGCATTTCGCGAAGGCAGTGGGGGCCGCGCGCAGCGGCGACGTTGCGCATGCGCAGGAAGCGGTGGCGCGGCTGCAACAGCTCCGGCAGAAACTCATCGAACAGAAAAATGTCTATTGGGCCGATCAGATCGAGGTGGAGCGGCGCGTTGGCGATGCGTGGATTGCGCGCGCGGAAAAGCGTGATAGCGATGCGCTGGAATTGATGCGCTCGGCGGCGGATCTCGAAGACTCGATGGATAAGAGTCCGGTCACGCCTGGGTCGATCATCCCGGCGCGCGAGATG
>DATAMS010000280.1:0-9631 GCA_036260495.1 Thermoanaerobaculia bacterium | reverse complement strand
GCAGGAAGGGTTCCGCAATTCGAAAGTCATGGAGACCGCCGAGGGATTGACGGACTTTGTGGGACCACGGCTGACCGGATCGCCGAACATGAAGCACGCCAACGAATGGACGCGCGACAAGCTCTCCGAATTCGGCCTCTCCAACGCGCATCTCGAAAGCTGGGGCCCGTTCGGACGCGGCTGGTCGTACGAGGAGTGCACCGTGCGCATGGCATCACCCGACGTCGCGCAGCTCTGGGCGCTGCCGCGTGCCTGGACGCCGGGAACGAATGGCGTCATCAGCGGCAAGCCGGTCAAAGTGAAAATCGAGACCGTCGAAGACATCGAAAAATATCGCGGCAAACTCGCGGGCAAGATCGTGCTCAATGGCGATGTGCGTGAGGTCAAACCGCATGACCAACTTCAGTACTCGCGATACAACGAAAAAGAGCTCGCCGATCTTGAGCACTACGAGTTGCCGCCCGCCAAACCGCGTTTCACGCGCGAGGAAGTGATCAAGCGCAACGCCTTCCGCAAGGCCTTGACGAAGTTCCTCACCGACGAGAAACCGCTGCTAATGATCGATTCCGACAGCGCGGACTTCGGCACATTTCACGTGCAGGCGGCCGGCAGCCAGCGCGATAACGAGCAGTATCCCGTTCCGTCGATCGTCATGTCCACCGAGCATTTCAACCGCCTGGCGCGGCTCACCGATCAAGGGAAGGACGTCACGCTCGAGGTCAACGTCCGGACGAAGTATTACGACGAGGACAAGAACGCCTACAACACCATCGCGGAGATTCCGGGCTCCGACAAAAAGGGCGAGATCGTGATGCTCGGCGGCCATCTCGATTCATGGCACGGCGGCACGGGCGCAACCGACAACGGCGCGGGAACGGTCGTGGCGATGGAGGCGGTGCGCATCCTGAAAGCGATCGGCATCGCACCGAAACGCACGATCCGCATCGCGCTCTGGAGCGGCGAAGAGGAAGGTCTCCTCGGCTCGCATGCGTACGTCTCGGAGCATTTCGCGTCGCGGCCCGAGCCCACCGCGGCCGAGCGCGACCTCCCATCGACGATGCGCCGCACACCCGGTCCGCTGACGATCAAGCCGGAGCACGCCAAGCTCTCCGCCTACTTCAATCTCGACAACGGAACCGGCAAGATCCGCGGCATCTACGCGCAGGATAATTTCGCCGCGGCGCCAATCTTCGCCTCCTGGATCGAGCCGCTCAAAGACCTCGGCGTCACGACGGTCACCGAGCGAAACACCGGAAGCACCGATCACATCTCCTTCGATGGCGCCGGACTTCCCGGCTTCCAGTTCATCCAGGACTCAGTCGAGTACGAAGCGCGCACGCACCACACGAACTACGACGTCTACGAGCGCCTGCAACGCGACGACTTGATGCAGGCCGCGGTCGTCATGGCCACGTTCGTATGGGAAGCGGCAAACCGTCCGGAGATGATGCCCCGTAAACCGCTGGCGAAAAGCGATCTGCCGCCGGCACCGCCCGCGCCTCCATCTGCCACGCCGAAACACTGATCGGATTCGTAGTTGCAAAGGTCTCGCGGTGCCCAGCGTTACGGGCATCGCGAGACCACGCGACGCTCCGACCCCCGACCAGCGACTCCCGCGCGGCTCACGACCGCCACAGATAACGAGCCCGCATCACCGTCCAGGCGATACGCAACGTGTCGGCGAGCGGCTTGTAGTGACTGGTCGACAGACCGTCGACGAAACCGAGCTCGATCGGAATCGTGACGACCCGAAATCCTCGGCGGCCCGCGCAGACGATCACTTCACTCTCGAGATCGAAGCCGTCCGTTCGAAGGCGCACGCTGCGCAGCAGATGAGCCGAATAGAGACGGAAGCCGCTCTGCGAGTCGGTGACGTTGGTTTTCGACGCGAATGCGATCGAGCGCGCCGAGAATCGGTTCGCCATGCGCCGCCGCGGAAGCATCTGGCCGAACAGATGCGCCCGGCCGCCGATGATCAGGTCCGCGCCAGTCTCTTCGTACGCGGTCATGAACTTCGGGATCTCGTGCGGAAGATGCTGACCATCCGCATCGAGCGTGACGACAACCTCGAATCCGTTTTCCAGCGCGTACGCGAAGCCGCTCTTCAGCGCGGCGCCCTTCCCTTTGTTTACGTGGTGCCGGATGACGCGCGCTCCGGCATCGCGCGCCGTTTCGCCGGTGCGATCGGACGAGCCATCATCGATGACCAGCACGTCATCGTTCACGAGCTTCGATTCCCGCACGATGGCTCCAATGCTGCGCTCCGCGTTCAGCGCCGGAATCACCACGAGCACCCTCACGCCGCCTCCCGCGAAACCACGGCGCAAACGACACCGCCTCCGGCTGACAGCGAATTGACGAGGATGTGTCGCAGCGTCGCCGGACCAGCCTCGGATACCAGCGTGAAATGCATCTCCGGACCGGCCTCCTCAAATCCCAGCGACGCATGCAGTTTCTGATCGCGCATCGCCAGCAGCGCCGCGGCAAGCTGGAAGCCGCCGCCCGCCGCGTATTCACCGAAATAACCCTTCGTCGCGACGACCGGCGGGCACGCATCGCCGAACGCATTCTCGATCGCGCGCAACTCGAGTTCGTCGCCGCGCTTCGTTCCGTTGGCCGAGGCGTAGATGGCGTCGATGTCGGAAGGGTGCAGCTCCGCGTCGTCCATCGCCGATCGCATCGCTGCCGCAACCTGCTCGTGACCCGTTCCCCAGTCGGAGATCGTCGCCGTCGTGTCGCGGGCGATCCCGAATCCTGAAAGCCAGCCGTACGGCTCGCGCGACGGTTTCTCCTCGGCCACGAACATCGCGCTTCCCTCGCCGATGGCCATTCCGTTGCGCCGCCGGTCGAACGGACGCATCCGCTCGGTTAGCCCACTGTCCGCGTGACAGAGCGTTTCCAGGCGGTCCAGCACCGAGAACACCATCTCGTTCACTTCTTCCACGCCGCCAATGATTGCAGACGGAACGGTCCCTTTCACGATCTGCCCGCAGCCGTACATCGCCGCGGCCAGCACCGACGACTCGCGCTGCGTCATCGTGATGTTGAAGCCCCGCAGATCGAACTCGATGGCGATGTGCGATCCCGGCGCATTGGCAACCGACTCCGCGAAAAGCTGCGGCGGCGCCAGCGCCGGACCGCGCGAAACGTACTCCTGCATGTAATCGACCGACGTCTGCACTGGCCCGAATGCGGTGCCGATGGCGACACCAGCATCGATCGAAGGCTGCGATCCGGCATCGTCGATGGCCATGCGCGCCGCAGCGACGGCATAGCGCGACAGCGTATTCATCCGCCGCATCTTCATCGCCGGAATGTAGTCGCGCGCTTTGAAATCGCGCACGAGCGCCGCAGTGTGCGCAGCCAGACCTTCCGTGTCGAATCGGTCGATCGGATGGATGGCAGTCGTTCCCGTATCGAGCATCGCGCGAAAGGGCTCGGTCCCAACCGCCCCCGGCGCAACGATCCCGATGCCGGTGATGGCAACGCGATTCATGCGGCGAGGCGTTATAGCACTACGCCCTGCGAAAAAGCAGTGAGACGTTCGAGCCGCCGAAGCCGAATGTGTTGGACAGCACATTTGTCATTGCCATCGGCCGCGGCGTGTGCGGAATGTAGTCGAGCGTGCAGTCAGCGGCAGGCACGTCGAGACGCAGCGTCGGCGGCGCGAGCTGGTGCTGCAACGCGAGAACCGTGATCACCGCTTCGATGCCACCGGCAGCTCCCAGCGTGTGCCCGAAGTACGACTTGCTTGAGGACACCGGCACCACATCGCCAGCCGCGGCGATGATCGCTTTCGTTTCCGCGGAGTCGTTGAGCAACGTGCCGGTACCGTGCGCGTTGACGTAATCGATGCGCGGCTCGTCGCCCGCCTCCGCCATCGCGCCCCGCATCGCGGCCTGGGCGCCGCGGCCGTCTTCATGCGGCGCCGTCGGATGATGCGCATCGCACGTCGCGCCGTAACCGCAAAGCTCCGCCAGGATGACCGCACCGCGCGCGACCGCGTCGTCCCATCGCTCGATCACGAGATACGCCGCACCTTCGCCGAGCGTGATCCCCTTGCGCGCCGCAGCGAACGGCCTGCACGGCTTTTCATCGACCGCCTGCAGGACATTGAAGCCGCTATAGGTGAGCCGGCATAGCGCATCGCTTCCGCCGGCGATGGCGACGTCGACATGACGCGATCGCAGCAGATCCGCAGCCATTCCAATCGCCGCACCGGCAGAAGCGCATGCCGTGGCGTTCGACAGCACACCGCCGCCCAATCGCAGCACACGGGCAACTGCGTCCGATGGTCCGGACGTCGGCTGCTGCAGCACACGGGACGCCGCCACGCGCCGCCGCCCGCGCACGAGCCGGTCGAAGTAAAAATCCTCCCCTTCGAGCAAGCCGCCGGTCGACGTTCCGGTCGAAACGACCGCACGATCACGAGGCAACGGCGCACGCGCATCGCGGTCGGATTGCGCCACAGCCTCACTCGCGGCGATCACCGCGAGCAGGTCACTGCGCGACATCCGCTTCGCTTCGCGCCCATCGATCGCCGGCGCCTCGGCAAGATCACCCGCAACCTCGGCAGCGATATCCGTCGGAAATGTATCGCCCGGAAACTTGGTCAGCGCGCCGATCCCCGATCGCGATTCGGTGATCGATCGCCACACCTCGTCCTGATTCCGTCCGATCGAGCAAATGATGCCGATGCCGGTCACTGCAAGACGAGTTGATGTGTCAGCTTTGCGCATCCTGGCTCGCAAGATAAAACTTGCTGCGAATCACTTCCACCCCATCGACCAGCCCACGTCCCGAAAACTTGAACGTGCTGCCGAACTGCGCGTCGAGGGTGACGACGAAGCGGATCACGTCGCCTGTCTCGATAAAACGATCGATCTCACATCCGTCGATGCCGGTGAGAAACGCATGCGAGCTCGACGCAGCAAACGCCAGGCCGCCGCCCAACTGCGCCATCGCCTCGACCGCCATCAGACCCGCCGGCATCGTGTCGTTGACCGTGCAAACGAAGACGCCTTCGATCGTCTGATCGCCGGTGCGCGTCGCAGCCGAAGCAGCGCGAAACGGAATCCGATGAGGGAGGCTGGCCAGCCAGCTCACGCCTGCGCCTGCTGCTCCGCCAGCCGTTGCTCGACGAATTGCGCCAGCGCGGCGACCGACTGAAAGTTGTCCCGGGCCGCGGACTCGTTCTTCACCTTGATGCCGAACTCGCTTTCGAGCATCACCACGATCTCGAGCGCGTCGATCGAATCGAGCCCGAGCCCGCCGGCGAAAAGCGGCTCATCGTCTTTGATGTCGTCGGGCGTCATATCTTCGAATTTGAGCCGCTCGATCAGCAGCTCCTTGATTTTACGTTTTAGGTCGTTCATGGGCTGACGCCATTCTCACACATTGCCGGGTGGGGTTTCTCACAACGCCTCACTTCGCGCGTCTCGAACCGCCATTTTTGGGGGCGCGAAAGGTCACGTTGACCAGCCGCCGGTTGACGTTCCGGAAAGGCGACTCTATTCTCCCTCCCCCACCCATGCTCGAACGTTTCCACGCTCTTGCGGCTGCTGCGCCTGATGCCGTCGCCCTGATTGACGGCGCGACTGGCAAGATCACCTCACGCGCGCAACTCGCGGAACTCATCGACGAGCTTGCGGCACGCTTTGCGAGCGCTGGGTTTCGCGAGGGTGACGTCGTCGCGATTCAGTTGCCGAACTCGGTCGGTCTCGTCGCCAGCTTCGGCGCGATCGTGAAGCAGAACCTTGTGGCGATCCTGATCGACCGCGATGCTACCGAAACCGAGGTGGCCAGAATTCTCGGGCACTTCTCCGCGCGAGGTCTTGTCTATCGCAGCGGCGGCGACGTGTTGATCTCCACGCGGTCCGCGCAACGCGCTGCCATTCCGGAAAGCGCGCGCCTCATCAAGCTGACGTCGGGATCGACCGGACAACCGAAAGGAATTGTTGCCTCGGACGCAAACCTGCTGGCCGACTGCCTCAACATCTGCGCAACCATGGACATCCGCTCGGGCGACGTCAACCTCGGCGCGATTCCGATGTCACACTCGTACGGCTTCTCGAACCTCGTCACGCCGCTTTTGGTGCAGGGCACGCCGATCGTGATTTCGAACGACTACCTGCCGCAGTCGGTCATGAATCTTTGCAACGAATTCGCGTGCACGGTGGCGCCCCTGATTCCGATGGTGTTCGATCATCTGGTCACCGCCGCAGCGGGCGAGTTTTCCTCGGTTCGCACGTTTCTTTCCGCCGGCGCGCCGTTGCCCGCGGTCGTATCGCGCAAGTTTCGCGGACGATTTGGCACGCCGATCCATACGTTTTACGGCTGCAGCGAATGCGGCGGCATCACCTACGACCGCGACGGCGCGTCGGTCGAGCGCGGCACGGTCGGCCAGGCGATGGAGAACGTCCAGCTCTCCTCCGCGCGCGGCCGGCTCACCGTGCGTGGATCGAATGTCTCGCTCGGCTACCTGCACGATGCCGAGACGTTCGAGCGATTCGAGCACGGCCGCTTCCTGGCGGACGATCTGATTGAGTTGCGCGATGGCGGCGAGATTGCGATCACCGGCCGCGCCAGTGACCTCATCAACACCGCAAGTAAGAAGGTGAATCCGCGCGAGGTCGAGCAGGTGTTGCTGCAGATCGACGGCGTGCGTCAGGCGAAGGTCTACGGCGAGCCGGCAGGCGCGCGCGGCGAGGTCGTCGCCGCGGCAGTCGTGGCAAGTCCCGACGTGACCCGCGAGCAGATCCGCGCGTGGTGCCGCGATCATCTGTCGCCGCACAAAGTGCCGCGCATCATCAAACTGATCGAATCGATTCCGGTCGATGAGCGCGGAAAGGTCAAGCGCGCGGCGCTCGCGGAGCTGTAGTCGTTTGCCGGCGTGCGCGGCGTTCCAGTCCAGTCAGATTGCCTTCGCGCTAGAATGAGTTTCATGAAAGTGATGACAGGTCGCGTGGTCGATGGAGGCGTCTCGCTGGGAGGAGATCTTCCCGAGGGAGCAGTGGTTGCGATTCTCTCCTCGGACGAGACCGGATTCCACCTCGACTCGGCACAGGAAGCTGAGCTTTCGGCGGCGTTGGAAGAGATCAGGGCGGGCCAGTTCATCGATGGCGCTGAGCTCATACGTGAGCTCAAGGGCATGAGCGGCCGTTGATCAGGGGAATCAAGGTTGCGCCTCGAGCAAAGCGTCAAATACGGGCAGAAGCGAAATGGTGGACCGAGAACCGCCAGTCAGCCAGCGACGCATTCGCCCGGGAGATGGAAACTACGTTCAGCCTCATTGCGGAGCTGCCGTATGTCGGAGAGCGAGTGCCGCATCCTGACATCTCAAGCCTTCGACGCATCCTCCTGGGCGTGACACAGCATCACCTCTATTACTCCGTTAACGCCGATTCCACGGAAGTAGAGGTTCTCGCACTTTGGCACACCAGCCGAGGCAAAAAACCGGTGCTTTGAAAAGCCTTTATTTCGCGCGAAACCCGTCGCTCGTCTCGACGAGCGTCGCGAAACCGGCCTCGGTCAAAATCTCGCGCACTTCGTCCTTGAGCCGCATTCCGATGACATCGACTCGTTGCGGCTGGCCGATCTGCGTGAGTAGCAGGCGCAGATCACCGGGTGGACGAAACACGGTGACGCTGATGTGAGGCCATTCGCTGGCGCGGTTCCAGGCGGCAGCGACCGCGGGGCGGTTCGTGTTGCTCTCGACGATCCAGACCGGCATGCGCATGGCCAGATCGCCGAGACGGTCGCCGAACTCACGGTCGAACACGATCGCGACGCGGCGGCTCATCCCTCTGCTGCCGCGCCCTCGGCCGGGGATGTCGTCGTCGCCGCGCGCCGGCCAAAGAGCCGCCGCAACTGCAAACGCACGTTGTCCGCTTCGGCGAACATCCAGATCTTCACACCGCGCAGAACCATGTGCGCCGGCGCGAGATTGAGATTGAAGTACACGCGGATGCGGCGGCCATTGTTGCGTACGCCCCCTTCACCCCCGGCGCGCCGCGCCAGAGCGATCGCCTTGAATCGCCGGTGGTACAGCTTGATGAAGTGATAGCTGAAAAACGCCGGCTTCGGCCCGAGCACCGGCATCCACTGGAACTTCTTCGCGATACGGTAGGCCGGCATGACGACGAAGATGTAGTAGTGGGCGGTATCAAGAATCATCGCCGCGGCGAGCAGATCGTGTTCGCCCATGTAGTAGTACTTGTCTTTGAAGATGGAGCGGAAGAAGCGCGTGTACGAGCGGGTGAACGCCTCGTTATGCTCGACGATGCGCGCCGCGATGTCTTCGCCTTTCGCATCGAGGCCGACAACCTCCGCGGTGGCCTCGGCCGTGAACGACGCATGGTCCAGGCCCGGCGAGTAGTAGGGATCGAGGAACGAGGCCGCGTCGCCGAGGAGCGCCCAGCCGTTGCCCATGTACTGTTTGGCAAAAAACGGGAGGTGCGAATAGAAACGAAAATCGTCGAGGCGCGGCGTGGCGCCGTCGATGAGCTCCGCGAGCGCGGGGATGGCCTTCAAGAACGCGATGAAATCAGTCACGCGGTCTTTGCTGTGATGAAGATCGATCAGCCGTTTATCGAAGACGACGCCAATTGATGTCTCGCCGTTGCCGAGCGGAATGACCCAGATCCAATATCCGAAGCCGGTGTAGTGATTCGTAGCGAGACGCCGCGAGCTGATGTTTCCTGCGCCGAGACTGCCGTTGCGCGCGGCGATATCGTCAACGTGGCGAATGCCTTTCCACCGGCACCACATCGAAGCCACAGGATGCTCTTCGTTGCGCTCGATGAGGCCGAGGCGGCGCCCGAGGAAGTTGACACGGCCGGTGGCGTCGAGAAGCCAGCGGCAGGTGATCGTGCGGCGCACTGGTTCCGAGTCACCAGTCGAGGCTGTGGGACCCATTGTGGGCTCCCATGGCGCGACTGAGGCGGGAGGTCTTGCGGGGTCTTCGCTCAGGATGACCGTGATCGTGTTGTTGAAGTCCTTCAGATCGGCGTCGACGACTTTCGCCGGACGCAGAAGCTCCGCGCCTTCGCGCACCGCCGTCGCGAGCAGGTGCTCGTCGAGCGCGTCGCGCCGAAGCTGGAACGATGGCACCGAGCTGCGCAGATAGCCGCCCGCTTCGGAGGCGTTCGCGTGGCCGGTCACTTTGTCGTTCGTGAACCAGTAGCGCAGCCCTTCCTTCGGCAGTTGCTCCGCCTCGAGGTGATGCCACATGGCCAGCCGGCGCGTGAGAAACATGGCCGACATTTCAGTCGTCGCCTCGCCGACCTTGGCATCAAACTCCTCGGCTTTCTCGACGATGAGCACGCGCAGTTGCGGATGGTCGCGGCGCAGCAAAATCGCGGTCGAGGCGCCGCTGTAGGCCCCGCCGAGGATGATCACGTCGTAGTCATACGCCTGCATGAAGCGATCGTAACACCGCCCTTTCGGTTAGCATTCGCCGCCATGCAATGGTTCCATCACTTCTTCTCCATCTGGATGCAGTTCGTCCTCGACTGGGGTTACCTCGGCATCTTCATCATGATGGCGTTCGAGTCGACCGCGCTGCCGATCCCGGCCGAGGTCGTCATCCCGCCCGCCGCGTACTGGGCGTCGCAGGGACGGTTCAACATCG
>DATAMS010000265.1:0-7626 GCA_036260495.1 Thermoanaerobaculia bacterium | reverse complement strand
TGCGGTAACGCCGTCGATGCCGTTTCGTACGCTCCATGCCCGCGATGCGGAAATCCGAGCAACGGCGCGCCGCGTCCCGTGGCCAGCGCGAAGGGGTCGAACACCGCCCTGATCATCGTGATCGTCGTCGTTGGTCTCCTGTTGATCGTCGCTGTCCTCGGTATCGTTGCCGCCATCGCCATCCCCAATTTCCTTACCGCGCAGCAGCGAGCGAAGCAGAAGCGCACGGTGGCCGATATCCGCTCGCTGTCGGCTGCGATCGAGGCCTATTCGACGGACAAGAACGAGTATCCGAAGGGCGCCACCGCGGCCGATCTGGCGGCAGCATTGTCACCGACCTACATCCGAACCGTGCCGGCCGTCGATGGCTGGGGACACGCACTTCAGTACACCTGCATTAAGGACACGACCAACCCGGACAGCGATAAGTGCGCTGGATACGCGCTCGGCAGCGCGGGGAAGGATCTCCGCTTCGAACATGAGTCGCTGCTCGAAACGGTCGCGGCCGGAGAGCGGCCAACCTCGAACTTCGACTGCGACATCGTCTACTCCAACGGCAAATTCGTGGAGTACCCGGAAGGAGTGCAGCACTGATGTATTGCACCCAATGTGGAACGAGCCGCCCTGACGGCATGAGCGTCTGCCCCAACTGCGGCAGCGGTACGCCGGCCTTCGCCGCACCGCCGAAGATTCAGAACTACCTCGTCACGGCGATTCTGGTCACGCTCTGCTGCTGCCAGCCGCCAGGAATCGTGGCAATCATCTACGCCGCGCAGGTCAACTCGAAGCTTGCGGGCGGCGACATCGCCGGAGCGCAGGCGTCCGCGCGCCTTGCCAAAATCTGGAGCTGGGCCGGTCTCGGCATCGGCGGGCTCATTTGGATCATCTATGCGATTGTCTTTGCCGCTGGCTCGTTCAACAACTTTCGTTAGCATCGTCGCCGGTTTCGTTGCGATCGGAGGAGCCGCGATCCTCTATCGCTTCGACCCGGCCACCGTGCACTTTTTCCCGCGCTGCGTCTTCCACGAACTGACCGGCCTGCAATGCCCCGGCTGCGGCACGACGCGGGCGTTGCACCACCTTCTGCACGGCGACATCGCGGGTGCGTTCCGCCTCAACGCCATGCTGTTTGTAGTCGCTCCGTTCGGCGCGATCGCATCAGTCTCGCGCCGATTCGCGACGCATCCGATCACGGGATGGAGCGCGGTTGTAGTAACGGTTGCGTGGTGGGTGGGACGGAACGTTGTTTAGGTTTACGACAGCCGGCGACAAGATCCGCAGCCCTGTCTTCAACCGGGTGACAAGGCCATCCAAAGTTTGCGAAGCTCGCTTCAGTCGGCGGCAGGGGATTCGCCAGCAAAAAATCTGAGCTCGTCAGCCTGGCTTCTCGTTGTCGTGATCACAATGGACCGATCACGAAGCCCCCCGACAACGCGCGAAGCGCATAATTCACCCCTTGCTCCCGCTCGCCGATCACAACCCGCGACGGACGACGCCGGTCGTCAACATCGTCCTTATCGTCATCAACGTGATGATGTTCTTGTGGGAGATCTCCCTCGGGCCACAAATCGAGCCTGTTCTGACCAACGTCGCGTTCGTGCCCGCGCGCTTCTGGTATCTGCCCGGTGCGCTGCTTCCGAACATCATCACGATGTTCGTTTCCATGTTCCTTCACGGCGGATGGCTGCACCTCGGCGGGAACATGCTCTATCTCTGGGTCTTCGGCGACAACGTGGAAGACCGCATCGGGCATGTGAAGTACTTCTTCTTCTACATCGCCTGCGGACTGATCGCCACGCTGGCGCACGCGGCGATGAATCCTGCCTCGCGCGTGCCGTCCATCGGCGCGTCGGGCGCGATCGCAGGCGTGCTCGGCGCGTACATCGTGCTCTTTCCAAAGCAGCGCGTGACGACGCTGATCCCGATCTTCATCTTCATTACCGTGCGCGAGATTCCCGCCGTCTTCCTCCTCGGCTTCTGGATCGTCGTGCAGGTCTTCTTCGGCGCGGCGTCGATGAACGGCGACCTTCAGAGCGCCGGCGGGGTCGCCTACTTCGCGCACATCGGAGGCTTCGTTGCCGGAATGATCCTGATCGTTCTCCTCGGCGGTCTTCGCCGGCCACCGCTGCGGGCCGTGCCTTACGACCCGTGGCGATGAGCGAGAACGCTCGCCGATGAAATCGGATCGATCGTATTCACGAAGGTGCCTGTGCCGAGCTCGAAGCCAGCAATCATCACCGTACGAGGCAGGATTTCCAGATACCAATGAGCGCGGCGTTCTTCAGGAAAGTTAACGAACGACCAGTTGAAGGCCTCGCTGAGTGAGCGCATCGCTCGAACGGCTTGCTGCATGAGCGCCGATAGCTCAAGAGGCTCGCGCACTTCGTTTTCGTGCGCCTTCGAGACGATCCATTGCTGGTACGCGAAGCGTGCGCCGTGCGGAGCAATCCATCGATAGTGCTCGGACTCGGCGATGAGAGGATGTTCACGCAGATCGCAGAGCGGGCAAGTTGAAGCCCGCGCGAATGCATCGCTCTCGCGAGCAATGCGCGGAGGTACGAACGGTGTACCGACGAGCTGCGAGTGGAGATGCGGAATCGACGCTCCTGCCATGCGCCCGTCGTTCTTGAAGATGCAGACGTACGCGTCCTTCGCAGCCAGCGCGCGGTACCGCTCGAAATAGAGCGCGACGACGCGTTGCGCGTGATCGGGATTGAGCGCGTCGAACGTGTCGTCGTGCAATGCGCTCTCGACGATGATCTCCGAGTGCTCCGTTGGCGGGTAGCGATTGGGAAAGACGCGGATTCGCCACGGTTCACCATCGCGGCAAATCTCCGGCGGCGTTTCGTTTTCCGCGCCGGGACAGAAAGGGCAGGGAGCGCCTTCGTACACATTCGGCCGCTCCTCGCGCTGCGGCGCGACGATCACCCGTTCCCCTGTGATCGGATTCCGCTCCTCGGTCACGAACGCTCCAGCCGGATGGCGACGCGCACACGTTGCACGACGCCGTAAAGTGCGAAGAGCAGCACCACCACGGCCAGCCATTCAGCGACGGTCAGCGATGCGAATTGCAACGACTGCCATCCGTTCGTGAAGAGGCTGTACGAAACGATCGGAAGGATGATGATGCCGAGGACGAACTCGCCGCGGCCGATGGACTCGTAGCTGCGCTCGCCGTACGTCGCCTCGATCTGTGTGCCGATGTAGCCGTTGAGCATCGTCATGATGATGCCGGCCATCGCCAGCGGCTGACGCACGTTGTTCCCGTAAAGCCAGCACGCGGCGAGGAGCGTGTCGCCGGCGCGGTCGGCGCAGTGATCGAGAAAATCGCCGAAGCGCGAAGTCTTGTTCTGCACCCGCGCCACGATTCCGTCGAGCGCATCGGCCAATCCGCTGATGGCGATGAAGACGATAGCGATGAGGAAGAGCAACGGCCGCTGTCCGCCGTACGCCAGACAAGCCGCGCCGATCAGATTCAGCGCGAACGCGATGAGCGTGATTGCGTTCGGTGACAACGGCATCCGCCGCGCCAGCGGCGTGAACCAGCGAGCGAGCCGCTCGCGCCAAGGGTGCATGAATTGGATTGTATGCGGGGGAGTGGGGTGTCGGGAGTTGTTCCACGCGAGTCGGTTGTCGGGAGTCGGGGGTCGGAGCAAAAACCTTCCCGGGTCGCCGCTTTGTTTCTCCGACACCCGACACCCGACTCCCGACACCCTCAGTAAATGATCACCGTGTCGTGCACGTTCGCGATCTGGTAGAGCTTTTCGATGTCGGCGTCGCCGAGTCGTACGCAGCCGTGCGAGACCGACTGGCCGAGTTTGTCCGGCTCGTCGGTGCCGTGGATGCCGTAACCGTTGCCCATCTCCAGCCGGAACTTGCCGAGGACTTTGTCGTAGTGACGCTGCTTGGTGTCGACCGGCGGGACGATCACCGCATCGCCGGCCACGATCGTCTTCCCCGGCTCGAGCTCGCGCTCGACACCATTGCTGACTTCGACCACGGTGTTGCCTTTCACTTTGAGGACAGGATTGTTGCTGTTGTCGTTGCCGCCGCTCAGCCACGACCAGACGCCAGCGTCGGGTTTGCTCGACACCGGCTGCCCCGTGCGCGAATCAATGCTCTGGCCGGCATCGAGATGGACGACGCGCATGCCGTTCTTGCGGGCCTCTTCGACGTAGTGCCAGTCCGGTGGAACCCATTGCGGATTCTCATCCTTGGAGATGATGTGAAGTTTTCCGATCGGCGTGTCGAAGAGAATCGTTTTCCCGTCGACGGCCAGCGTCGTTCCTTTGCCTGTCGAGCAAACGGCTTCGAAGATCGTCTGGCCGCCGCGGCGAACGTAGAGCTTGTTCTCAGCAGTTGAAACGAGAATCGTCTGGCCGGTGTCGGGGACGTCATCCGTTTGTTTTTCGACGTCCTGCAACTTCGATTGCAGCGCGTTCACGTTCGCGGTTTTCTGTGTGGCGGTATTGCGAAGGACGCTCGCTTTGCTTCCGCCGCCTTCGTTGATGAGGCGATCGATCTCGGCGACACGGTCGAGCCGGCGCTCGTCGCGAATGTTGATCGTCTCGCCGGCAACGGCAAATGCCGCCAGTCCGAATGCCAGAACGAGAAGTGCCCAGGAGCCTAAGAATCCGATCCAGCGTTTCATTAGAAAATGTAGACCCTCGTTTGATTGGTAATCCTTGGCCAGATCGCCGCCAAGTCCGCCTCGGGGACCATGAACGATCCCGGTTTCGGTCCCTGCAACGGGCTGTCCGGCGACGGCGGCGAGTGAATGACGTAGCTGTCCTGAAGAAAAATCACATAACGACCGAGACCGTTCGGAACGACGCGCCGCTCGGCCGGTTCGCCCTGGCCGTGCATCGCATAAACCCACTCGGGAACCGCCCACGAGGCGCTGTCTTCTTTACCGGCGACGCTGAATCCGCCCTTGAGCGGAAGGAACGTCCAGGTCTTGCCAGCCGGCGACTTGATCGTCTTCGCTTCGCCGATCTGCACGTCGGTCTCGCGCACGATGTCGGGCCCGAATCGGAACTGCATCTTCTTCCGCTGCGTGTCGATGGAGATGTAGAACTCGGCGCTCTGCTGACTTTGCAGATACTGCATGCGCGCGTCGATCTCGTGTTTGAGCTGCGCCTGCGTGAGGTCCATTTGCGAGAGCTCGTCGCGCATCCGGTTCAACTCGGCAGGCGAGTTTGCGCTGTGGCGAAATAGAACCGCGGTCTTCGCTTCGATGGCGTCGCGCTGATGCTTGGCGTATGCAAACGTGGCTGCCGCGATAATCAGGAGAAGGAGGTTCAACCAGAGAGGCGGCCGCGGGAACGACCTGCGTTCGTGCCCGTGCGGGCGAGGATCGGACATTACTGCCTGATAGAGCGAGGGACGTGCCAGTTGGGGTCCGCGGTATCGAGGTTACGCTCGCGGTGATGCGTTCCTGCGAGACCGCAAGACCACGACATCGCGCGACCGCGCCTGCGCCCGCGAAATGGAATAAGGCACGAAACCGTCAGCTTTCAACCGGTTCAGGAGATCTGGAATGGCGACTTCGCAGGCAGTACGAGAGATTAACGATCAGGAATTCGAAGAGCTCGTGAACAGCGGCCAACCCGTCTTTGTCGATTTCTGGGCGCCGTGGTGCGGTCCCTGCCGCATCATTGGGCCGCTCGTCGAAGAGCTCGCGCCGTCGTACGACGGAAAAGTAGTCATCACGAAAATGAACGTCGACGAGAATCAGAACGTCCCGCAGAAATTCGGCGTGACGTCGATTCCTACGCTGATGATCTTCAAGAACGGGAAGCTCATCGACCGCGCCATCGGCGCAATGCCGAAACCGGCGCTCCAGCAGTTCATCGATCGAAACGTCTGATTGCAGTGAAAACGGCCGGCGAAAAGCCGGCCGTTTTCGTTACGTTGTCGGGTGTCGGTTGATTGCGCTCACTCCTATGAAACAAACAATCGGTCTCGTCTCGCTTGTCGTCCGCGACTACGATGAGGCGCTGGCCTTTTACGTGGGAGTCCTTGGCTTCGAATTGATCGAGGACTCGTTCGTTCCTGCGCAGAACAAGCGCTGGGTCGTGATCGCGCCTCCGGGCTCGACGACCGAATCACGTCTTCTGCTGGCGCGAGCGGCCAACGAGGAGCAGGCCGCGCGCATCGGCAACCAGACGGGAGGCCGCGTGTTCCTTTTCCTCTACACGGACGACTTCGCACGCGATTACGACAACTATCGAGCGAAAGGCGTCACGTTCGTTCGCGAGCCGAAGGTCGAGCCATACGTAACCGTGGCCGTGTTCCAGGATCTTTACGGCAATCTCTGGGATCTCGTCGAACTGAGCTGACCGCAATGCACGCTATTGAGTGTGCGTTACTATCTCGCGCTCGCTTGGAAGACGCTGACAGCGCGCGGAGCGCAGCCAACCGACAACCGATATCGCGCGAAGCGCAATGATCAAAGACCTCGATAACCTCATGCGTGAGCGCCAGCTCGACGCGCTCCTCGTGCCGATGCATGAGTCGATGCATCCGTCGTTTCGCTGGATCACGCGCGGCGCGAAAGTGACGCGTGGCTATGCCGTGAAACTCGCCGGCCGCGATCCGATCCTCATCTCCTATCCGATGGAGCGCGACGAGGCGTCCGCGACCGGCCTGGCAACCCGCCTCATTCACGATTTTGGTTACGACGCGATTTTCAAGTCGGCGTCGAATACAGCCGAGGGTTATGTCGCGTTCTTCGATGCCGTGCTGCGCGAGCTCGGCGCCCAATCCACCGTCGCCATCGTTGGCCACCTCCCATTCCCGCTTTACCTCGGCATCGCCGAAGGATTGGGAGCGCGCGGCTGGAGCGTGTGGCGCGGCAGCGACGATCTCGTTCAGCTCGCACGCAAGCGCAAGGAGCCGTGGGAGATCGAGGCCATTCGTTCCGTTGGCGAGCGCACCGAGCAAGTCGTCGATTGCGTTCGCGAAGTGCTGCGCAACGCGACGATCGGCGATCGGCAACTCATTCACGACGAACGTCCGCTCACCCTCGGCGATCTGAAGCGCCTCGTGTCGCACGAGATCGCGGCGCGCGGAATGGTGGAAGATCACGACACGATCCTGTCGCAGGGACGCGATGCCGGGATTCCGCATTCACGCGGCGACGCCGATGCAATCGTTCGTCCCTCGGTGCCGATCGTCCTCGACATTTTCCCCGCCGATCGTGCCACCGGCTACTTCTTCGATCTCACCCGCACATTTTGCGCCGGCCCAATTCCCGACGAGCTTCATCGCATTCACGCCGATGTTCTCGAAGCGTTCGAACTGGCGCGAGCTGAGATGCACGCCGGGACGTTCGCGTCGTCCTATCAAGCGCTGGTCTGCGATTTCTTCGAGCAACGCGGCTACGCAACGACGCGATCGAATCCCGCCACGCTCGAAGGCTACGTCCACTCCCTCGGCCACGGCGTCGGACTCGACGTTCACGAAAAGCCGTCGTTCTCGCTCTCGCCGTCAAACGGCGACGAGATCGAGATCGGCGACATCGTCACGATCGAGCCCGGCCTCTAGTTTCCCGACCGCGCGATCGGCGTTCGCATCGCAGACACGCTCGTCGTCGGCGACGACGGACGCGGGGCCACACTCTGC
>DATAMS010000256.1:0-3358 GCA_036260495.1 Thermoanaerobaculia bacterium | reverse complement strand
GGGAGTGGGGAGTGGGGATTGAGGCCACGGTCGCACGGTCTCGTGGTCTCGTGGTCCCGCCGCGAGGCATGAGTGGATGAGGCGGAGATCGAGTCTTCCACACCCCACACCCAACTCCCCACTCCCACAATCGCGCTCTCTTCCGGCTCCGCCGCGCCAACCCGATCGCGGCCCTTCCCCCGAAGCTGCCCGGCGATCGCCAACCATCCACCCGCACAGAAGGCAATCGACGGAGCCGGAACAGAGCACCTGTCTGACGTCGCTAAATGATAAGACGAATTGACCATTGATTTCAACACTAATTTGATGTCGATTTAGATGCTTCGTTTTTATGGCTTGTTTTCGATTGCCTGGCCTGCAAGGCCCGCTCCGCTTCTTCGCGGTCATCGAAGTGGATGACCTGATCGCCGATGACCTGGTACGACTCGTGGCCCTTGCCGGCGATGACGATGACGTCGTCGTCGGACGCGCCAGCGATCGTGCGCGCGATGGCTTCGCGCCGGTTAACGATGCGCTCGTAGTTCGCCGCGCCCTTCATTCCTTTCTCGATGTCGTCGAGAATCGCTTCAGGCTTTTCGCTGCGCGGGTTGTCGCTCGTGAGCACGACGCGATCGGCGAGACGGGCCGCGATCGCTCCCATCTTGGCGCGCTTGTCTTTGTCGCGGTCGCCGCCGCAGCCGAAGATGACGATGACGTTCCGGTTGCGGTCGAGATCGCGCACTGCGGGCAACAGCTTCTCCAGCGCGTCGGGCTTATGCGCGTAGTCGACGATGACCGTCGGACCGCTTTCGCTTTCGACATACTCGAATCGGCCGCGGACCGCGGCGAGGTTGCGAATGCCGGCTTCGATCGTCGGGATGCCGATACCAACTGCCAGCGCCGCGCCGATGGCGCCGAGCCAGTTGGAGAGATTGGGGGCGCCGAGGAGGCGGGAGTGAACGGTCACGTCACCTGCCGGAGTTCGGACGACGCCGTGAAGACCGCGCACCGAGACATCGAAATCTTCCGGCGCGCGAATATCCGCCTTCGCATCGCGGCCGAACGTAACCACGCAGTCGCCCAGCTCGTTCGCAAGACGGCGTCCGTATTCGTCATCGATGTTGACGATCGCGGTTTTGCGCGTGCGGTCGATCTGATCGAACAAAATGCGCTTCGCGGCGAAGTAGTCCTCGAAGTCTTTGTGAAAGTCGAGGTGATCCTGTGTGAGATTCGTGAAGACCGCGGCGCTGAAATGCATTCCGAACGTTCGCTTCAGGGCCAGGGCGTGCGACGACACTTCCATCACCGCGTTGCGGACGCCGGCATCGACCATCTTGGCCAACCACTGCTGCAACACGACGGCATCGGGCGTGGTGCGATCGGCGGTGAGACGCTCGTCACCGGCGCGGTATTCGATCGTGCCGACGAGTCCGACTGGACCACCGGCGGCGTCGAAAACCGACTCGATCATCTTTGTCGTGGTTGTTTTCCCCGAGGTGCCGGTGACGCCAACGAGGGTGAGGTGCTCGACGGGACGGCCATAGAAATTGGCTGCGATTGTCGCCAGCGCTGCGCGGGAATCGCCGACTTCGATCAGCACTGGAGCGTTCGCCGGCGTCTCGCTCACGATCGCCGCCGCACCTTTGCCGAGTGCTGAATCGATGAATCGTGCGCCGTCTGTTTTGAATCCGGGCACGGCCACGAAGAGCGATCCATCACTGGCAAGCCGCGAGTCAGTCGTCACGCTTGCGATGTCGATGTCCATATCTCCGTGGCTCGCACGCACGGGCACATCGCGCAACAGTTCGCGCAGTTTCATCGCGCTCCCTCCGCGAGAGTGAGCACGACCTGATGATCGGCCGGCAGAGCTTCGCCGGGCATTGGCTGTTGTGTTTGGACCACTCCGCTCCCCGAGGCGCGGATCCGGAAGCCTGCTGCCGTGGCGCGCACCAACGCCGCTCGGGCGTCGAGGCCGCGCAGGTCAGGCACTGCCGATCCCGCTGCCGGCAAAGGCTTTTGCGAAAATGCCGCCAGCGCCGGAGCGGCCACATCGATCGTTCGCGCCGGGATGGAGGGAGGAACGCCGAGGTAGCGGAGAGTCGATTCGGCGATCTCTTTGAAGGCGGGGGCGGCGACCGTGCCGCCGTATTCTTCGCCCTTCGGCTCATCGACCATGACCAGAATGACCAGCCGCGGCCGGTCCGCCGGAACGTAACCGGCGAACGACGCGACCACTTTGTCCGGCGAGTAGCCACCCCGCGCCGCTTTCTGCGCGGTACCGGTCTTGCCCGCCACCACATGTTCCGCCAGCGCTGCGTGCACACCCGTTCCGCGGCTCACGACCGACTTGAGAATCTCGTTCAGAACCGCTGCGGTCTTTTCGGAGATGACGCGCACCGGCGCCGCGGCCGGCGGCACATCGACGATGTTGCCGTTGGCGTCGGTGACCTTATCGATGATGCGCGGCTGCACGCGCAGTCCGCCATTCGCGACGGCGGCCATTGCGCTGACGACTTGCAGCGGCGTGACGCCGATCTCCTGACCGATCGAGAGCGAGGCATTGGAAAGTTGCGACCACTGTTCGGTGTGCCGCACGTGTCCCGACGCTTCGCCCGGAAGCGCGATGCCGGTTCGGTCTCCGAAGCCGAAGCGGCGAATGTAGCGATAGAAACGGTCCTGCCCCAGCGACAGACCGACGCGAATGGCACCGACGTTCGAGGAGTGCGTCATGACGTCTTCGAACGTGATCAGTCCGTAGCGCGCGTGGCCATGCTCGTGGATCTGCGTCGATCCGATCTGAATGTAGCCATCGGCGCAATCGATGATCTGCGACGGAGTGACCAAGCCTTCTTCGAGACCGGCCGACGCCGTGACGATCTTGAACGTGGAGCCGGGCTCGTAGGTGTCCTGCACGGCGCGGTTTTTTCGCGCGTCGGGCGGAAAGTCGGGGAATCGATTCGGATCGAATGATGGGTTGGAAGCCATCGCCAGAATGCGGCCGTCGCGCGGATCCATGACGATGGCCACGCCGTCGAGCGCGTGATACTGATCGACGACGCGGCCCAGCGCACGCTCGGCGATGAACTGCACGACGGAGTCGATGGTGAGATAAACGTCCTTGCCGTCGATCGGCCGGTTGGGCCCTTCGCCGCCGACCTGGTACATGCCGCGCCGCGCGTCGCGCAATAGCGTGATGCGGCCGGCGCGTCCGCGGACCTGCGCGTCGAACGAATGCTCGATGCCGCCGAGTCCTTCGCCGTCAAGTCCGACGTATCCAACGACGTTCGCCGCCAGCATTCCGCGCGGATAGGAGCGCCGGTGCTCTTCGAGATAGTAGATACCGGGCAGGCGAAGCGCTTTCACGGCGGCGCTGACTTCG
>DATAMS010000219.1:0-2361 GCA_036260495.1 Thermoanaerobaculia bacterium | reverse complement strand
ATGAATGTCACGTTCTCGAAGCGGGGGATTTCTCATCGTGCTTCACCGCTCCCCCCGCCCGACCACCCCCGCGGTTCCGCCGATTCGAAATGACAGCAACGGCTAAAACGCCGCCGGCTCCTGATAGGTGCCGAAGGCGTCGCGTAACGCGTCGCTGATCTCGCCGACGCTGGCGTAAACGCGGACCGCATCGATGATGAACGGCATCGTGTTGGCGTTGGGATCGGCCGCGGCGTTTCGAAGAGTCTGAATCGCATCCGCCACTTTGCTTGCATCGCGATCCGCGCGGACTTGATTCAACCGTTCGATCTGCTCCGTCGCAACCGAGTCGTCGATATACAACGCGTCGTACGGCTCCTCGGTCTCCATCTTGAACGAATTCATGCCGACGACGACCTTCTCGCCGGAATCGACGGAGCGCTGGAACTGGTACGCGGCGTCCCAGATCTCGCGCTGCGGGAAGCCGGCCTCGATCGCCTCGACCATGCCGCCGTACGCATCGATCCTGGCGATGTAATCGAAGCAGCCCTGCTCCATCTTGTTCGTCAGCTCCTCGATGAAGAAGGAGCCGCCGAGGGGATCGACGGTGTTGATGACGCCGGATTCGTGGGCGATGATCTGCTGCGTGCGCAAGGCAATGCGCGCGGCCTGTTCCGTCGGCAGCGCCAGCGTCTCATCGAGCGAGTTCGTGTGCAGCGACTGCGTGCCGCCGAACACCGCCGCGAGCGCCTGGATCGTGACGCGAACGATGTTGTTGTACGGCTGCTGCGCCGTCAGCGAACAACCCGCGGTCTGCGTGTGAAAACGAAGCTGCCACGAGCGCGGATCCTTCGCGCCGTAGCGGTCGCGCATGACTTTCGCCCACACGCGGCGCGCGGCGCGGAACTTCGCGACCTCTTCGAAGAGATCGTTATGCGAGTTGAAAAAGAAGGAGAGACGCGGCGCGAAATCGTCGATGTCGAGTCCGGCCTTGACGCCGTATTCGACGTACTCCATCCCGTCGCGCAGCGTGAAGGCCAGCTCCTGAAGCGCGGTCGAGCCGGCCTCTCGAATGTGGTAGCCGCTGATCGAGATCGGGTTGTACTTCGGAACGTTCTCGGCGCAGAAGCGGAAGGTGTCGGTGATCAGCCGCATCGAAGGCCGCGGCGGGAAGATGTACTCCTTCTGCGCGATGTACTCCTTGAGGATGTCGTTCTGCAGCGTGCCGGAGATCTTCTTCCAGTCCGCTCCCTGCTTTTCGGCGACGACGAGATACATCGCCAGCGCGATCGGCGCCGTGGAATTGATCGTCATCGAGACGGTGACGTCCTCGAGGTTGATGCCGTCGAAGAGCGTTTCCATGTCCGCGAGCGTATCGATGGCGACGCCGCACTTGCCGACCTCGCCCGCACTGAAGTGATGATCGGAGTCGTATCCGTAAAGCGTCGGCAGATGGAACGCCGTCGATAGTCCGGTCTGTCCCTGCGAGAGCAAATACTTAAATCGCTCGTTGGTGTGCGTCGCGCTGCCGAAGCCGGCGAACTGTCGCATCGTCCAGAGCCTGCCGCGATATCCACTCGGATGGATGCCGCGTGTGTACGGAAACTCGCCGGGGAAGGCGATGTCGCGCTCGAAGTCGATGCTCGCGACGTCGTTCGGCGTGGCCAGCGGATTGACTTCCATCGCGCTGACAGTCGTGAAGTCTTTCTTCCACGGCGCTTTTTTCGCGGTGAGCGGCGCGAAGGTGTCCCGGCGCCAGCTTGCTTCCTCTTTCCGAATCGCACTCAACGCCTCGGCGGAGAAGAGCGAAAGCTGCTCGTTTGGCGTTTCAGGCACCGGCGGCATCGCCTTAGCCTCGGTGACAGTCATTTCGTTTGGTTTCATCTCAGGGTCCATCTCGATTCAATCAGCAAGCCACTCTACCGGATCGCGTTGGGATCAGCCAAGCCGGAGGGGTCAGGCGAAACGCAAAGGAACATGCTTGGCAACGAGCTGAAAGACCTTGTCCCTCGTGATGAACGTGGCGTCAAGATCGATGACGCACTGAACAATGTGCGCATCCGGAATCGTCAAATTGACACCGCGGCGGCCGAGGTCCCGGCGCAGATCGCCGACCGCGATCCAGTGGCGCAAGTCGGTTTCGTGCCGCCTGATGCTCGACACCAGCTCAGCAATCGCCCGCTTTTCTTCCTCTCGCGCGGCGCCAGTGACCAGCTCAGTGATGACGAGCGGTGGCAGGATGAGCAGGTCGTTCACCAGCGCCAAATCGATCGCATCAACTCGACGGCCGTGAACGTGATCGATGATGACGGAGGTATCAGCGACGACGACCACGAAGCTCATCCACGTCGATATCCAGATGGATCTTCCCTCTCCACTTCT
>DATAMS010000178.1:0-5562 GCA_036260495.1 Thermoanaerobaculia bacterium | reverse complement strand
GCGGCGCTGGTACTCGGCGACGACGTCGCGCGTGTAGTCATCGCCCAAACTTTGCGCACCGACGGCGATGAATTGCGCCAGTCCGGGAGGCGACAATCTCCCCTGCGCCATCCTCAGACACGCGTCATAAACCTCGGCGTTGCGCGTGACGAGCGCGCCGAGGCGGATACCGCAGGCGCTGTAACGCTTGGAGAGCGAGTCGACGACGACGACAAACTCCGCCGCGTCGCATAATTCGAGAGCGCTGATCGCTTTGCGTCCGTCGTAGACAAACTCGCGATAGACCTCGTCGGAGATGAGAAAGAGACCGTGATCGCGGCAGAAACCAGCCAGCATCTCCAACTCGTCGCGCGAGTAGACCGTGCCGGTGGGATTGCTCGGATTGCAAAGAACGACGATGCGCGTCCGCGGCGTCAGCGCACGCTCGAACATCTCGCGCGCCGGCAGATGAAATCCATCTCGTCCGCGGCTCGTGACCGGCACGATGTTCAGTCCCGCCATCGTCGTGAAGGCGCGGTAGTTCGCATAGAAGGGCTCGATCAGCAGCACGTCGTCGCCTTCGTTCGCGCACGCGAGGAACGCGAAGAGCAGCGCCTCGCTGCCGCCGGTCGTAGCCAGAATCTGGCGCGTCTCGATCGGTATGCCGAGGCGGAGCTGGTAGTAGTGACGAAGCGAATCGAGGAAGGCGGTCGTGCCGGTGGACGGCGAATACTCGAGGACTTTATCTTCGATCTGCTTGAGCCGGTCCAGCATGCACGCCGGCGTTTCGATATCGGGCTGACCGATGTTGAGGTGATAAACCTTCGTGCCGCGCGACTTCGCCAGCTCTGCCAGCGGCGCGAGCTTCCGGATCGGCGAGGCCGGCATCGCCAGCCCGCGCCGCGAGATCGCGAACGTGCTCAAAGTCTCTTCGGGGACGACCGTCATGGCGCGCTTCAACTGCGAACGATGTGCCGTTTATTGCGGTGACGGGGCAGCGGGTTGCGGTCTCGCGGTGGGGGTGTGAGTTGCCGGGTGACGAGCTGATTTGCCGAGTTGCCACGTTGCCAGGTTGCCGAGTTGTTGCCGGGTTTCCGGGTTGCCGGTTTTTGAGTGGCGGAGTGGCAGAGTTGCATGAGCGACCCGTTCCTGGCGTGGCCGGGCAACCTGACAACTCGGAGACCCGGCAACTCGACAACTCAGCAACCTGGCAATAGGCAACCCCACATGGAATCACCCCACCGTTTCGTCCGTTTCGCGACGCATGAAACGACTTGCCTTCGCGCTTCTCGTGCTGTCTCTGACCTCAGCCACGTTCGCTGCCGACGAGCCTGAAAAGCCTGAGAAGCCTGCCCCGAACCTTGGCGCACGCGCCGGTAAGCTCATCGCCGACGCCCTTCCGATCTGCGCCGATAAAATGAAAGAGTCGCGCGTCGCGCTCACGCACAAGCTTCCCGACAACATGATCGGCGCCGTGATCCGCGAGGAAAGCGAGCATGCGGCATGTGACGGCCAATGGGTGGCGGTGATCTCCAATGAAGGTGGTTTCTTCATGGGCACGCCCTGGTTTCTCGATGGAACCGAGGGAACGCTCGAGGAGCGGCTGAAGGCATTTACGCTTCAGTACATGAAACAGGTTTTCGAACCTTCGATCGATCGGACCAAAACGCGCGAAGGACTCTTTCACGTCACGCTCACGCAAGCGGTCGAAGGCGGAGGCAAAATGCCGCTCGAAGGCGAGATCGATCCGGCCGGCACGGTTTTGTTTATCGGTCATTTCGTTCCGATGAGCGCCGATTACCGCGCCTCACGCCTCAAAGCGTTCGATCACTTCCTGAATCTTTCTCCGGCAACTGGCGCAGCGAAGCCTGACGTGACCGTAATCGAGTTCTCCGACTTTGAATGTCCCTCGTGCCAGCATGCCGCCGGATTCCTCAAGCCGATCCTGGCCGCACACAGCGATCGCGTCCGCTACATCCGTTACGACACGCCGCTCGTGACCATTCATCCGTGGGCATTGCCCGCAGCCATCGCTGGCCGCGCCATCTGGCACCAGAAGCCGGACCTCTTCTGGAAGTACAAAGAGCAGGTTTACGAGAATCAGGAGAAGCTTTCCGCGTTTACCATCGACGACTTCGCCCGCGGTTTCGCCTCGGACCACGAGCTCGACATGAAGAAATACGACGCCGACGTCAATTCGCCAGAGCTCCGCGCCGAGCTCGTCAACGGCGCTGGCAACGCCTTCACAAACGATGTCCGCGCAACACCGACCTACATCATCAACGGCGCGTTTGTGGACCCCGGAGTTGAAGGAAAAGGGCTTACGGATTACGTAAACGGGCTGCTCAAGAAGTAGTTAATTGCTGCCGCATCGGAAGGTCTAATGACCATTCGGCCCGTCAAGAGCACTGACCGCGACGTTTGGCTTCAGATGCGCGCTGCGCTTTGGCCCGAACAAACGGAAACGGAGCTCGGGATAGAAGCTGACCACTTCCTTCGCGGCTCAAAGTCGTCTCTGCTCACAGCTGTTTTCGTCCACGCGGACGAACAAGATCATCTGACCGGCTTCATCGAGCTGTTCATTCGAAACGTGGCCGAAGGCTGCGATGGCCCGGCGCCCCACGTCGAAGGTTGGTATGTGAGG
This sequence comes from Thermoanaerobaculia bacterium, assembly GCA_036260495.1. Lineage (GTDB taxonomy): Bacteria > Acidobacteriota > Thermoanaerobaculia > Gp7-AA8 > Gp7-AA8 > JADGNZ01. Next base: position 2,939 of record DATAMS010000178.1, on the reverse strand, counting down.
CCGGATAGCCGCAATCGCGGCGTAGGCCGTGCGCTCATGAATGCCGCCGGGACGTGGGCCCGATCTCGCGGGTTCAACGAGTTGGCGTCCGATACGACAGCGGATAATGAATTGAGCCAGCGCGTACATCAAAAGCTCGGGTTCGAGATCACGGAGCGAAGCGTCCATTTCCGAAAGGCATTGGAGGCATCGGAGAGCAATCAAGTCGAGGCTTCAAAGACCGGCATCGACCGTTTGACGGATTCATTCTTCGCACTCTTCTGCAATCGCGACGGCGCACCGGAGCTTGAGCGAATCTTTGACCTCTTCGTGCCCAATGGCCTGATTGCGAAATGCACAGGCCCCGATCCGGAGATTTCCACTCTCCACGAGTTCATCGCCCCTCGGCAGGAACTGCTGACCAGCGGCACTCTTACGGAATTCTCGGAGAGTGAGACATCCGAACGCACGCAGATCTTCGGCAACATCGCCCAGCGGATCAGTACATACCAGAAGAGCGGTTGCCTCGATGGAGTCCCGTTCACTACGCGCGGGGTCAAGACGTTTCAATTCGTTAAGACTCGCCTCGGCTGGCGGATTTTCTCGGTGACCTGGGACGACGAGCGCGACGGCTTGGCCATTGAGGAATTGGCATAGCCGGTTGGCGTCCACGCAGCACAACCGCGCGTGTGTGTCATTCCGAACCGGCGAAGCACGGAGAGGAATCCCCCGCCGGCGGAGCAGACAGCGTTCAACCGGAGGGGATTCCTCTCCGTGCTTCGCCGGTTCGGAATGACAGCCGTGGTGATCACGCACTCATCGGCAGTCGCCGTTGCCCTCGCAGGGATGTGAATGCGGATAACGGTGAAGGTTCTTACACAGCCCGCCACACGAAATCGAGAAAGTGCTTGAGTATCCGTCCCGTCAATCCCCAGATCTCATACTGCTCATAATGATAGTAGTACGCTGGGTAGCGCTTGTTGCGGAACGGCACATACCGCACTTCCGGCTGTTGTGGCGATAAGAGTGCCTCGACCGGCACCTCGAAGACTTCGTCGACTTCCGACGCCTGCAAAACGTAATCGATGCGCTGATCGATCACGCCGGCGAATGGGGCGACGAGAAAGCCGCTGTGCGTGACGAGGTCGTCCAGGCGGCCGATCAATTCCACACGCTCGGTGGCGATTCCGACTTCTTCACGGGCTTCCCGAATTGCCGCGGCGTCGAGCGCTTCGCCCGGTTCCACACCGCCTCCCGGAAACGAAATCTGGCCGCTGTGCGCCGCGAGATTGACCGATCGAAGCGAAAAGAGGATGCTCCAGCCGTTATCGTGCGGCACAAGAGGGATCAGCACCGCGGCGCGTTTCAAGTGGGGTGCTTCGATCTCGATCGCGGGACGCGTGGTCAGAATCGCGCGCAGCCGGTCTAATGCCCCGAGGTCGAAACGCGGGCGTCGGGTTTCGGGAATCGCAGGCCGGAGATCAGGCATTGGATGCCTTTGCGCGACCTCGGCTCGCCCGAAATTCTGAATATTCGATCGTGCGAAGACCATTGGGGCGGGACGCCCCAATGGCCGCGGGCGAGACGCCCGCACTCCCCGCGAAAGGAGTGCGGACGTCTCGTCCGCGGGCACTTGGGCGTCTCGCCCAAGTGCGTGTGTGCGAGTTTCCGGCTGAATTCAACATTTCTGTTTCCTAAGAACGAAACTCCGCAAACGCTTCCGGAACCACGATCGGGACTCCGTCCATGGCGTGGTAAAGCCTCAAGGTTCCGCGAAGTGGCGCCATTGAGACTTCGGCAACATCGCCGGGACGGAGATCGCGCGGCAATTCGATCCAGCGATCGTCGATTACCGTTTCGCCGTCGAACGTCAGCATCATCAGGCGATATCCCGGCTGGCCGTAGCTGCGCGTACGCAGTGTGAACTCCCCCGTGTTACGCAGGGCGAGCTTATCGCCCCGCAGGACCGCTTCGATTTTCGGAAAGGTCGGCATTGTCCGCGTGATCGCGTTGCGCGTTTCGCGCGTTTGATCGTTCAAAGCGGCGAGATAACCCTGAACCGTCAAATCCATTGATGCGTTGCCTGCAAGCCAGGCTGCCTGCGCATGCAAAGGACTCGGAATGTCGCGCACAAAGAAATCAGCGAGCGAAGCCACCTCCATATCGCCGAACGGAATCTTTGCGACGCAATCGTCAGGAAATTCGGCGAACTGCGCGTAATCGCTGACTGCCACCGGCTTGCCGGCTTCGAATGCGCGGATGAGCGTGCCCGACGTCTCGCCAGCGCTTGGATAGCGAAGGTTGACCAGCCGGTCGACCGCTGCAAAGTACGCCGCGAATTCATCGTCGGAGACGTAGCCTGTGAACGTGATGCCATCGCCGCGCAACGCATCGACATCGACGTTCGGCGCCGGCTCACCGACAACCAGCAACCGCAGCCGCGGTTCGCGCGCGCGCGCCTGCGCGAAGGCGGCGAGCACGATATCGGCGCGTTTGGCCGAGGTGAGGAAGCCGAAGAGGCCGATGACGCGGTCGTTTTCTTTAAAACCATGCTGTGCGCGCACCGCCTCACGCTGGCCGCGCGCCGACGGCTGCGGCTCGAACGGATGCGGCACGACATGGATCGGCGATGTCACACCAAACGAGCGCAGCCGGTCCGCCGCGTATTGGTTGTGCACGATCACCGCGCGCGAGCGGTTGGCCACATCGACCGACGCAGGCATCAGGAAGTTGCCCATCTCGCTGTGCAGTCCCGCCGCCCGGCCGCGCGCCCACGCAGCGCCTGCTTCTCCATGATTCGCGGTGAGCGCGGCAACATAACCGTCGACGTCGCCGCGGGCCAGCGTCATCTCGACGATGAGATGGTGCAGCACCAGATCGTGAAGCACGATCACGCCGGACGTGCGCATCGCTTCTTCGTAGATCCAGGCGTGGTGCGGGTTGTTGCCGAGAAAGTAGAT
>DATAMS010000145.1:0-1635 GCA_036260495.1 Thermoanaerobaculia bacterium | reverse complement strand
CCGCCATCAGGGTCGGATCGATGACATCGTTCGGACGGCAACCGATCTGCTCAACCTCGGCTTGCGTCAACGCCACTTCCTTCCCATCCACCAGCTTCGACGCGCAACCCATTTTCACCGGCGCCACCGCGACGTCGTTCTGCCCTTCGACGAGATGCGAGAACCAGTCGTGCGTCATGAACTGGATCCAGAACGCGGCCAGCACGTTGAAGAAGGGCGCTTTCGCGTAATCGCAATTCGTGTCGGGAGGAAGGGCGTCGTTCGGATACGAGAGCGTGCTGTAGTCGGCTGCGCAATTGCGATCGGCGGACGAGCGGCGCGTGAACAGCTCGCGGCTGATGACTTGCGGATCGGGCTTCAGAGCATCGAGACGGCCTCCATTTCGGTTGCGGGCCAGCTCGTTCTTGCCGAGGTTGGGGAAGGTGGATTCGAACTCGACGTTGCGCGCGAAAAGCATTCCCGTCGAGCCCATGGCTGGGTTCTCGATGTCGTTGCAGATGCCGGTGAGATTGCGATGACGGATCAGCGGTCCGCTGCAATGCTGGACACCGTCGCCGCCGACCGCCTGGTAATTCGGATCGCTCTTCGGAAGACGCATTGACGGCCACTGCTTCACCCCCGAGCCGTCCGGCTGGAGATACGTCTCGTACGTGCCGCTGTTGTCGAACAGATTGAACTTGATCAGCTCCATTCTTTGATATTCGAGATCGAGCAGCGCGCCTCGCACGCCCCGATCGTTCGCGTTCAGGAACGGCACATGGCTGAAGAAGCCGAGGGCGCGCGAGCCGGCGTCGCCGGTGGCGTAGTAGTTCTGCCAATCAACCCACGGGAGCGATCGCCCGGCAACCGCCTTCTCGCCGCCGCGGCAACGCGCAGTGGCCGGCTGCACTTTGCCGAGAAAGCGCTCGGCGCGGTCGGTGGCGACGGGACGAATTCCGCCGAGGATGTATGCCAGGCAACCACCGCTGTCGTCAGCAGTTGACTGCTTCGAATCGTCAGCGACGAGATGCGATGCGGGAAGGATTAGCAGAGCGGCGAGGATTGCAGTTTGGACGTTCATTGGATTTCCACGCTGTAGCAGTGACCGCTGTTACGCAGCAGTGTGTCTCCTTCTGCTGGATTCTCGCGGTTGTTCCTTTAAGATGCTCTCATTCATCCTAAATCAGTCAGGCAATGTTCTACCCAGGCTGGAACCAGGGGGCTCCTTTGTCTCTTCGCACATCTTTGTTGACGGTCTTTCTCTTTGTTTTCGCACTCCCCGTTCTGGGAGCCGATCCGGCGCACGCTCGCGCGGATTACGACCAGTTGCAGAAGTGGCAGTTCACGATCGAGCCGGTCACGATCACCGAGCCGCTCACCATCGGCCGCGACGTGGCCACGATCAAGCTCCTTTCCGGCAAGGTGCACCTCATGCAGCCGCTGTCATCGGGACGCGTGACCGGATTGGTATTCGAAGGCGAAGGGCGTTTCACGATGGCCGTTCCCGATCCGATCGAACAGGCCCAGTTGCGGCGCTTTTCGCGCCATAACATCTCCTCGGTCGATGTCCGGTTTACTCAGCTCGTTCTGCGCATCTCCGACGACACGATCGACAAGCTTTTTCCCACCGCGCAGGTTTCGTGGGCAAAAAACCCC
>DATAMS010000142.1:0-9882 GCA_036260495.1 Thermoanaerobaculia bacterium | reverse complement strand
CTCCTCCTTCTCCCCCACGTTTTTTGTGGGGGAGAAGGGGGCCGAAGGCCGGATGAGGGGGCGGTTGGCTGTCGCGACGCCGTTGCCTGGGAAGACTCTGAGCGCAAGTGAATCGCCGGTATGCGTAAGAGCTGCCGCCTGAGAATCGCCACCGCGCCGATTCTATCCGCTGGTCCCGCACCCCATTCATTGCTTGAAAGCCAAACTCGAATCGCGTAGAAGCATCGGCGGTGATCGTCCAGGTTCAGGAGCGCCACAACGTGGCTGGAGCTTCGCTGCGTGCGCGCGACGAGATTCATGATCTGGCGGCACACGCGAATCTGCTGATCGAGCTCGTTCATCGCGACCTCACCGTTCGCTACAAACGTTCGGTCTTTGGTTTTCTCTGGACGCTGCTGCATCCGCTGCTGCTCATGGGCATCTTCACGGTCGTCTTCTCGCACCTCTTCCGGAGGGAGACGCCGCATTACGAGACCTACTTTCTCTCGGCCTACATCGCCTGGAACTTTTTCTCGCAGACGGTGACGAATGCGATGGCCAGCGTTGCGTGGAACGGGCCGTTGATGAAGCGGGTGCGCGTGCCGCGATCGATCTTCACGCTGTCGTCGATCGTGTCGGGACTGGTGAACCTCGTGCTGTCGATGTTCGCGCTGCTGCTCATCATGTTGATCGTGCGGGCGCCGTTGTTTCCGTCGCTGCTCTTTGTTCCGATCAGCCTTCTCATCGTCGGCATCTTCACGTTCGGCGTGTCGCTGGCACTCACGGCGTTGTCGGTCTTTTTCGCTGACGTGCGCGAGATGGTGCAGGCGGGTCTGCCGGCGCTGCTGTACATGACACCGGTGATCTATCCGGTTTCGATCGTGCCGGTTTCCTTTCGCTGGATCGTGGAGCGCAACCCGCTCACCTACCTGATCGAGGTCGTGCGCGCGCCGATTTACTACGGGCAATTGCCGTCGCCGCGAACGATCGCCGCGGCCCTGACTCTGTCGCTGCTCTCATTGCTGTGTGGCTGGCTGATCTTCCGGCGTCTCGCGCCGAGCTTCGAAGGACGGCTCTGATGAACGCGATCGAACTGAATGGCGTGAGCGTTCGTTATCGCGCCGAAAAAGTGCGCAGCCTCAAGGAGCTGGTCGTGCGCGGCCTCCGTCCGAGCCGGCCGTTTTTCTACAGTCTGCGAAACGTCACGCTGTCGATTGCCAGCGGCGAGTCGGTCGGCATCATCGGATCGAATGGCGCAGGCAAATCGACGCTGTTGCGCGTGGCGGCCGGAATCATTCAACCTTCCGAAGGTGTGGCCACCGGCCGCGGCAACATCGTGCCGCTGATGGAGCTCGGCACCGGATTCGACGCTGAGCTTTCCGGGCGCGAGAACATCCTGTTCAACGGCGCGCTGCTCGGCCGCACGCGTGCACAGATGCGCTCGCAGATGGATGCGATCATCGAATTCTCGGGCATCGAGCCGTTCGTCGACGCGCCCATCCGCACCTACTCAACGGGCATGATCGCGCGGCTGGCGTTCTCGATCGCCACCGCGGTCGATGCGGAGACGATTCTGCTCGACGAGATTCTCGCCGTCGGCGACGCCGCCTTTCGCGAACGCTGCGACGAGCGCATTCGCACGTTCGTTCGCGAGGGGCGAACGGTCGTTCTCGTCTCCCATGACACTGCAGCGGTAATGACGCTTTGCCGGCGCACGTTGTGGCTATCGCACGGTGAGATCGTGAGCGATGGGCGTTCGGAGGATGTGATCCGGGAGTACGAAGCTCACCGCTCGGACGCCGGCTGAACGCGCCATAACTGCGCCGCGGCATCTTCGTACGCGAGCATCATTCCGCCGTTCGATCGCGGCGGCTGGCAGTTCCGCTTGACGACGAGAAAGTACTGCGCGTCGATGCGCCGCAGCCGTTGCGCAATCGATGCTGTGTCGTGCGCGCCGCCAAGAATGCGATCGTACGAAAACGGTCCGTTGAAGTCGCCGAGGAGCTCGCCGCCGGCGTAGTCCTTCAACTGCTCGCTGCCGCAAACGTAGAAGCGCTCGTTGCCGGCGTGAACGAGTGCGCGATACGCCGGGACCTGTTGCGAGAGCCACGCGCTGCGTTGCGATGCGGTCACTGGCGGGACTCCCTGCATTGCGATCCGGTATCCGGCATAAGCGATTCCGGGCGCGACGGCGATGATCGCGAGTAGCGTGGCCGCGCTTTTCCATCGCCTGGCAACGATGACCGCCGCGATCACGCCGAGCAGCGGCAGCAACGGCACGAGATAGCGCGAATCCTGTGGCAGGAACGCGAAGACCGCCACATAGCCGGCACAAAGCAGCGCAACCCATCGGGCTCGCGTGTCGCGAATCGAAGCGGCGATGACGACCGCGACCATCGCGATGAGCAAAGGCGTAATCGGCGGCTGATGGTTCATCCGGCCGCGCGCAAACGTCACGTCCCAGATCACACGCAACGCGCCGGCAACGCGTTCGCCAATCGAAATGACTCGCGACGGCGGGAGCGACCAGAGGCTCGTGCTGGCGAACGGAAAGAAGGGATCGTGCGTTTTCATCACGATCCACGCGCTCGTCGGCAACGCTGCTGCCGCGCATCCGATTACGAACATGACCGCTTCGCGGCGCCGCCCAGCCGTCCGCATCAGAACGATGATCAACGCCGCCGCCGCAAAGTACCAGCCGAGGTACTTCACGCTGCACGAGGTGCCGAGGAGAAAGCCGGCGAGGACGAATCGCTCGCGGTCGAGCGCGTAAAAACCGGCGGCCACGAACAGCGTCAGAGCCGCCTCGACATACGTAATCGTCGCCAGGCGAACGACGAGCGGACTGCCGAGAAAGAGCGCCGCCGCCAACCAGCCCGCGCGGATCTCGTATCTCTTGCCCCACTCCATCAGCAGCGCCGCGATCACGATCACCTCGGCGAGCGCAACGAGATGCGTGGCCACATCGCCGCCGAGGAGAAAGAGGGGGACGCAGAGGAGCTCGTGAATCTGCGGGAAGACCGGAAACCGCATCGCCGGCAGAAACCGAAGGGCGCCATCGTGAGCCAGCGCGCGGACGAACGGCAGGTGGTAGAGCGTCTCATCGAACGCGACCGGCGGGTAAAGCGCGAAGACGAAGAGCGGCGCGAACACGAGCACGCCGGCAACAAGATGCGAAGCCGATGGCCGCGCAATTCCGCGAGCACGCCACGCGCCGCCAACGATGGCGATGATTGTGAGCGCGATCATCGGCGCGGCGTGGAGTTGACCCGCTGCGGCGAGAAAAAAGCAAGCCTGGCCGAACAGCGCGAGCCCGAGCGCGGCGCGCAACGCGAGCGCTTCGCGCGGTCCTGCCGCAAGCGTTCCGGCCCCCGCGGACGTAAGCAGCAGCAAAGCAAGAACCGCCGCGTATTTCGCGAAGAAAAGTACGAGCATGCGCCCGCGTATGATGCGGGATACGCGATGAAAACTGGTCTTACCGTGGATCGATGCAGATCCAACCGTCCGAAAAAATCGGACACTTCATTCCTGAACCACGGTCATGGCATGACAGGTTCAATTGTCCGATGTTTTCGGACAACTGGTCGCAGCTCTCTTGCAACAGCTTCTTCCTGGTCTGGGTAGAGTTCTCAAAGGAGGGGGACAATTTGTCCCTCCCCTTTCTCCGGCTCCATTTCGCGCGAAGCGCTTTGGAGTGCGCGTGGCGCAGCCACCGCTTTGGGAGGGCGGATGGCTCGCTGTTTCGAGACTAACCTCCCAAAGCGGTGGCTGGCGCCACCCACTCCAAAGCGCTTCGCGCGAAATGATTTCTTCAACGCCAGGTATCACCCTTCACTCTTCTGTATCAATGCGCATCGACTTCGGCGACAATCCCTTAGCTCACACAAGAAGGAGATATCGAATGCGATTGACCCGGATGCTGTCCCTGGTGGCGCTCTGTCTCGTAGGACTCTCCCTTCATGCCCAGTGCGGTGTCGAACGCTGGACGATCAAGACTGGCACTGACTCTCAAGCCCCCTCCATCAACCTCGGCACCTACATCTCCACCACGATCTACAACATGCGCTCGTCCACCGCCCCCGGCTCGTTGCCGGCAACGACGCGCATCGCGCCGCGCGAATTGAATCAGTACCAGGTCTCCGGAACGCTCACGAAGTACGCGCGGGAAGGTGACTCCGACTATCACCTCGTCATTCAGGATTCATCGGGACGCACGATGATCATCGAGATTCCGTCGCCTAACTGCGTCGGCGGTGGCAGCCCGTTCGGTCCCGGCGTGTCGAATGCGCGGCGGCAGTTCGATGCGCGCTTTACGGCGACGTCGACGTTCAAGACGACTTCGACTCCCGTCACCATCAAAGGCATCGGCTTCTGGGATTTCCTTCACGGCCAGACCGGCGTGGCACCAAACGGAATCGAAGTCCATCCCGTCCTCAACATCACCTTCGGCGCCTCGGTCATCGGCACGAATCCATCCACGATGTCGGCGGAAGCGCCGATTGATCCGACCGCCGATGAGACCTATCCCGCTGACATGATCCGCGATGAAGACGGAGGCCGTGTCCGCGTCTTTCGCGGCGGCGAGCCCCTCGGCGATGCGCTCTTCCACGGCGGCGCCGTCGTCGAAGATCCCTCCATTCACGTCGTCTTCGTCGGCAATTGGAACGACGATTCGAAGCGAGCCATCCTGCAGCAGGCGCGCGCCATCAATCGCGACGCCGGTTTCGAAGGCATGGCCAAATACGGCGTGCGCACGTTCGGCATGCGTGTGACCTCAACTCAAATCGCGGATGCCGGAAAAGACCTCGGCGATCTCGATGTGCAGCGCCTGCTGGCGAACGCGGTGGAGTCGGGACGCATCCAGCATGTCGATGAGAACACCGTCTACCTCGTCGCGCTCGCTCCCGATGTCGATGCGTCCGTCGCATCAAGCCGCGACTGGCTTTCGTATCACTCCGAGTTTCATCCGACCGAGCTGCCGATGCGTTACGTCGTCGTGCGCACGAATCTCGGGGCCGGAAAAGTGAGCGAGGCGATCAACGCGAGCGTCTTCCGAGCACTCGCGAACCCGGCGGGCAACGGTTGGTTCTGAGACCGCGAATCATTCTGGCAGCGCTTCTCCTGTTCGCGGCGTGCGGCACGAACGTCCCTCGCTATGCGTTCCACGCCGCGCAGGAGAACCAGGCGCATATCGACAAGGTGCGCGTCGGCCAGACGCTCGCCGAGGTCCAGCGCATCATGGGCAAACCTCCGGAGCGAAGGAACGCCCACGTGCGCTTCGACGGAATCTCCATCGAAGAGTGGAGCTACATCACCGACTACGTCCGCAAGATGGACGCGACGATTACATTCGTCGGCGGAAAAGTGGCGGAGATCAACACCGCGAAGTGGGAGAACGACTAGGGCGCGCGTTGACTACGGAGTCAATACTTCGACGCGACCGCGTGCGCTCGCGGTGGCGAACAGACGACGGTCAAGAGTGAGTAGAAGCGCGTTGTTCGCCTCCGCGACTGCCACAAGATACGCGTCGGTAACCTGTTGATGCCCCAGAAGCCGCCGGAACGTACCATCGATCGTTGCGAGCGATGGCAGAATCTCGAGATAACGATGACGGTCGTCGGCAATCAGGCTGCTTAGCACATCAAGGGCCTGCCCCGGAGACGTCCGCACACCGACCACCGCAGGATTCGAAGAGAGCCGCACGAATCCAAGCTGCGTCAAGAGGCACGTTCCCCATTCAGGAGCAGGCCTCGTCTCCAGCCGGCGCATCACCGCCGGGTGAAACTGATGGTTCGGCCACGCGAGCGCGAGGAGAGCATTCGTATCCAGAAGCAGACAACGGACCTTAGACGATGCCATCTTCGTCCAAAGCTTTCTGGATCTGCGTGGCAGTAATCATCCGAGCATCCGTCGGTACATCGAACGAGGCAAAACGTTTCCGCCGCTTCGTGGATGGCGGAGCCTGCCGCGTCTCGATCGCAACGCGCGCCATCTCCGACAACACGCGCCCGACTCGCCGGCCGGTAGCCTGTGCGTTCGCCAAAGCTGCTTCGTAAACATCATCGTCGATCGTTACCGTGGTTCGCATGATGCGATGATACAGTGATGCAGGTACATCGCCGAAGCAATGCCTCATGACACTGCTCACGCCACCTTCTGCGCGATGACCACCCATCGAAGCGGCGTTCCCGGACGGACGGCATCGAACGGGTAGCAGGTGATCAGCGTGAGCCGCGTTCGCGCGTCCTGGCGGAGGACGGACGTGTCGTTTTTGCGGACGATGCGCGTGGCCTGGACGCGGTAGCGGACGATGCGGCCGTCGGGGCGCTGGAGCGTGACGATGTCGCCGGGGCCGAGGTAGCGGAGGGGGGCGAAGTGGGTGTCGCGATGCGCGGTGATCACGCAATTGCCGGTGTCGCCTGGCATCGCGGTGCCGTCGAGGTGTCCCGGTCCAAAGGCCATCGTCCGGCCGCTGGCACCATCGAGGACGATCACCGCCGCGCCGTCGCGCTCGATGGTGAGCCGGGCGATGGCATGCGTGTCCGCCCACGGCCAAGGCTTGACTTGTTCTCCGGCCATCGCGCTACGCCAGGAGATTTCGAGGAGCAGTTGCGCGAGTCTCGCTTTCGCGTAGATCCAGAGTCCCTCTCCTCCCATTGCCATGCCGGCGAGGAGGACGCAGACGGGAAGCGCGCGCGTGATGGTGCGGAGACTGGCGGTCATTTTGTCCTCGGGGGTAGGTTGTCGGGGGTAGGTTGTCGAGGGTCGGTTGTCGGGGGTCGGGGGTCGGAGTGAGCAGGAGCGCGGAAGGAGCCGGATGTCTTGCTACGACACCCGACTCCCGACACGCGACTACCGCGTCAGTTTCATCGCAACCAACGCCACCGCCATCAACGACATCCCGATCATCAGCATCAGCGCTGCGGGCGTTGCGGTTTGAGGCAACGTGCCTTGCTGCGGATCGGTAACCGTGTTGTCGACCGGCAGCAGTTCGGGCTTGCAGGATGGGTTCAGGCCCTGCGGCGTCTGGTCGATGGCGACGAGGCTTGTGTATTGCGACACGAGGTGGTTTTGCAGCGCCACTGCGATCACGGCTGCTTCGATGCCTTTCGGATCGCTGCCATCGGTGAGATGGTCCATCAGCGACTCGATCTTTTCGCGGCCCCACAACTTCGCGATTCCTTCTGACTCGCCCGGCGCGGGAAGCGTCAGCTCCTTCGTCCACACTTCGTTGCCGATGTGGCCGCGAAGCGTGAACTTGGCGCCGGCGTCATGCACGCGCAACGCGACGACGAGCGGCTCGCCGCGATACAGATCGGGCACGCGCTCCGGCCACGCTTCGGCCGTCGTGTCGCTGCTGAGGACATCGATCGATGTCATCACCGGCGCGTCGAGCTTCGCGAACAACTCCGACATCCGCTCCTGCACCTGCTGCACGTCGCCGATGTAGGTGAATGTGCCGCGACCGAAGCGCGCCGCGTTGCGCATGAAGTGCGAGTTCGGCGCGGCGCCGATGCCGACCGTGAAGAGACGGCTCTCGCCGAGGCGGGAGTGGATGAAGGTGAAGAGCTCCTGCTCGTTGCTGACCTGGCCGTCGGTCATGAAAATCACCTGGCGCACGGTGCCGGATGCCGTGTTCGCTTTCTCGGGAAGCGCGATGCGCAGCGCGCTCATCATCTCGGTGCCGCCGTCCGCGGTGATCGTTCCGACGAATTGCTTGGCCGCGGCGATTGAATCGCGATCGGCATTGCTGCTTTCGGTAAAAAGCGGACGAGCTGCGGAATCAAAGTCGATGATGTTGAACTTGTCGCTCGGTTGCAGATCGTCGAGCGCGAGCAGCAGCGCCGCTTTGGCCTGCTCCATCGACGCCCCTTCCATCGAGCCGGAGCTGTCGATGATGAAGATCGTTTCGCGAGGCAGACGAACGGACGACGACGCCGGCGGCGTAACCATGACCAGCGCGTACGTTTCTTCGCCGAGTTTCTCAGTGATCACCGACGCCTCGGGATTCGCGCCGAGGTCGGGCTGCCAGGCAAGCTCGAAATCGTGATCGGCGTTGAGCGTGGCCGATTCGGCGAGCACGCGGTAGTGGCGATTGCCGAGTGTTTCCGATCGAACCTGCTGCGCGCTATGAATGTTGCGGACTGAGTAGCCGGGCTGCAGATCGACCGAGAGCGTCACGTTGCTGCCAACGATGCTGCTCGGCGTGGCCGGAAGCTTCGCCATCACCGCCGTCGCGAACGCTTTCGCTGGCGTGTAGCGCGGCGCGACGACCATCGGGAAGCGCAGACGGAACTCGCCGTTCTCGAAACGCGCCGTTTCCTGGTACGCGATCTCGATCGTCACGTCTTCGTCCGGCATCACGCCGGAGACCGAGGTCGTGAAAACATTCGGACGCTGCTGCTCGACGAGCGCGGCCTTCCGTCCCTCGCTCTTCGCCTGCTCGTATTCCTTGCGCGCCTGTTCACGTTCGCGGATCTCGCCAACGATGACGCGTGACCCGATCGTCATCTTCAGCGTATCGACGGCGCTCATCTCCGGCAGCGGGTAGACGTACAACCCTTCGACGCACTGGCCGGTCACGTTATGAAACGTCTGTTTGACCGTCGTGCGCACGATCGGTCCGGCGACGCTGATGCTGACTTCCGACTTCACGGCGGTCGACAGCGCATACGTGCCTGGCTTCGAAGTCTTGATGAGCAGCGCGGCCCTGTCGTTCTGGTCCAGCGTGGTCAGCTCCTGCGCCTGCGCCACGAACGGCAGCGCGAAAAGCAGGCAAAGCAGCATCACGATCCATCGCTCCAGCGAGTAGTCGCGCGGTTTGTATTCGGTTGCGTTGGTGAGGTTGGTCTCCATCGTCGTCTCCTTGATTCTTCGATGGCATCAATAGAGGTCCGCAATGTGACGCGGCATCTGCGCAATCGAGGAGAAGCGGCGGCGGGATTGTGGCGGGATTGTGGCGGCGAGCGTTTCGCGGCGATGGCGGCGATAATCGGCGCATGAATGCGATCATCGTCGTCGACGACGAAGAGACCATCCGCGAGACGGTGGCGTTCGCGCTGCGCCGCGAAGGGCATGATGTCGTCACCTTTGCCGACGGATTGGCGGCGTGGGAAGTCGTCAAAGACCGGCTGCCGTCGCTGGCGATTCTCGACATCACCATGCCGCGGATGGACGGACTGGAGCTCTGCCGCCGCCTGCGCGCGCGCAGCGACACGCTCCCGATCATCTTCCTCACCTCGCGCGACGAAGAGCTCGACCGCGTCCTCGGGCTTGAGCTCGGCGCCGACGATTACCTCTGCAAACCGTTCTCGATGCGCGAGCTCGCGGCGCGCGTGAAAGTCCTCTTCCGCCGCCTCTCATTCATCCAGAACCCGAGCGCGCAACAGCAGGAAGCGCCACTGCTAGTCGGTCCGCTCGCGCTCGACCTGCAGCGCTACCTGGCCACATGGAACGGCAAGCGGGTCGAGCTCACGGTCACCGAATTCATGATGCTGCACGCCCTCGTGCGCCATCCCGGCCACGTGAAATCGCGCAAGCAACTCACGAAAGAGGGCTACCCGAACGACACATACGTCAGCGACCGCACGATCGACACGCACATCAAACGTCTGCGGCGCAAGTTCGAAGAGGCGGATCCCGCGTTTGCTGCGATTGAGACGGTTTACGGAGTGGGATATCGGTGGGTGGCGTGAGGAGGGTTTGCGTCGGTCGGGCTCTCCTGGTCAAGACTATTCGTGCGGTGCTGCCTGTCATTTCGAATCGGCGGAACCGCGGGGGTGGCCGGCTGGGTGGGAGCGGTGTAGCACGATGAGAAATCCCCCGCCTTCGAAGCAATGCATTCCGATCGGCAGGGGATTCCTCTCCGTGCTCCACCGCTCCCACCTCCCTTCCGCCCCCGCG
>DATAMS010000103.1:0-4607 GCA_036260495.1 Thermoanaerobaculia bacterium | reverse complement strand
CCGCCCACGCCGATGCGCGTGTGATCCATCTTCCCGGCCAGTTCTGGATAGTTCTTCTCGATATCGTTCAACGAATCGATGATCAGCGTGACGTCGCGGACGCGGTCGCGCCACTGCGGCTCGCGCTCTTTGTCCCAGATCGCTTCCGCCAGATTCGGCTGCGGTTTCGCCTTCGCTTCGGCATCGACGCGCGCGCGATCGCGGCGCTGCTGATTTCGCGTCTGCCGGTCGTCGCGCCGCATCGCCAGAAGATCGCGCATCGTGTCGCCGAGGGCGCCGGCATCGGCGTGCATCGGCCGGATGCAGACGTATCCGTAGCTCGTCCAATACGAGATCAGCCCTTCGTAGCCGTGACTCGATCCGCCGTATCCGGGCGAGAAGATGATGATCGGAAAGGGACCAATGCCGCGCGTCGGATACTCGATCGAAACCTCGACATCCTTGTTGCGCGCGGCATCGTGCAGCATCGCCGAGGGAATGACGCCGACCGGCGATGCGCCCATGTCGTTGCCATACGACGGCTGGAACGACGGCGGTTGCGCCGCGAGCGGCGTTTTCTGCTGCTGGGGAGCTGCGCATCCCACCGCGGCGATCATGGCGAGGGACAGAACGAGTCGTTTCATCGAGCCTCCGTGCGCGTTGAACCTACATCAACTTGCATGAATGCAAAATCAATGGGCGGCATTCTCACAGGAGCGTGACAGGGGTGTGGGGAGTGGGGCGTGGGGGGGTGACACGGTTCTGCATTCCGAGCTTCCTGATGCCTCGGAGACGAGCTGCGGACTCCATGCATCTTGAAAGCAGCCCTATCCTCGAAGCTCGCGGATGGAGACCCTCATGCGTTCTCGTAAAACTCCGCGACGCCGGGCGAATCTCGCGCGAGGGCCCAAGTAGGGTTGCAGTAGTTCCCTGACATCACGAGGCGGGGCTCCGGCCCCGCCCCGGCTGATGGCATCAGTGCCGCTCGTCGTGCGGAACGCGGACAATCGTCGTGACAGTCGCCCTGTTCCCCGCGGCGTCGGTGGCAGAGTAGGTGATGCGATACTCGCGGCCTTCCTTCTGCGCGCCTGCGCGCCACGCGCGGACCTGGAACTCGCGGTCGTCGGTGCCGAGCGTGGCGCCCGCAACATCGTTCGCGTCGAGCGCTTCATTCGAAGTAATCGAGACGAGACGGACGGCGGGATGGGGGTCGACGTTGTCGGTCGCTGTGACTGTCGCCGAAACTGTGATCATTTTTCGGTTCGGCGGCCAGATGCTGTCGGGCGAGATCGTGACCGACAGCACAGGCGGGAGGGTGTCCGGCGGCGGTGCGTTGTCGTCTTGTTGGATGACACCGGAGTCGGTGATCGAATCGGCATAGTGGACTGTCCAGTGGCCGGTCTCATACATCGGATCGGCTCTGGGAACGGTCACGCTAAAGCCGCTCTTGCTGCCGTTCGGCGCGATCGGATCCGTCGACGTGGACCAACTGAACCAATGGAAGTCCCCTTCTTCTTCGACCGAGAGCAGATACGACCATCCCACCGGAGCGGCGGCGCTCGTCAACGGCGTGCCGGTATGGAAATCCCAGCCGATCGGCATCTCGGTGAGCTCCATCGCGCCATGGTAGTAGTCACGTCCGACATACAACTCCACAATGGGCCGCGTCGAATTGTTGACGACGCGGTAACGATAGGTCACGGAGCCAGGCCGGACCTCCTTCGACATCTTCACCTGCACCGGCGGAGCCGCCGCGAGCAAATTGCCGCACAGGAGTCCCGTGCACAGGAAGGTGAGAAAAAGCAGTTTGGTTTTCATGGTGTGGTCGTCCTTCACGGCGTGAACGTGTAGTGAACGGGATCGTTTTTCGGTTTAGGACGGCTCAAACTGCATAATCCGGCGAGCGCGTCCCCATCAACACCCGCAGGAAGCGCCACGTTCGCGTCGATCGCTAGCCCATCGGTGTGTTTTGAATTAATGGACGGCTGCTGCGAAAGAAGCAGCCCGTGGGAGGCGAAATGCGCGCCGATCGTCTGTTTCAGCTTCTGGCATTCGGCAGACGTGTTGCTCTTGAGAGCATCCCATTTGTCCCACGTTTCTCGCAGGTGTTCCTGGTACGCGACGGGCCGCCATGCCGAGGTGATACTGATCGTGCCGCCCTCGCCGGTAACCGACTCGATAAAGCAGTCGACCGAAGCCATCATCTCCGTCGTAAGGTGATCCAGATCGACCTTCTTCCCGTTCTCGAACGCCAGGGCGTCCGGGTCGGTGATCTGCGCCAGCGGTTGCACAGAGCATGGTTTGCATGCCGGTGCGGCGGCAAGCACTGCGGTATGCATCATTGAAGGCGTCGTCGACGTTGATGACGACGAACAATCGCCGAGCGTGAGATTGCGGACGTGAGTAACTGTCTGGTCCCCGTAGCCGTCCTGCCGCACGCTGACGGCAAGACGCACGTGCTGGTTGGCATAAGAATCGAGCGGAAGGGCGATTGAGATCGGTGGACTGCTCCAATACGTTCCATAGAGACTGCCTGGCTTGCCATAGTTCTGCACCACCCACTGCGGACCGCCGGGCGTTTCGAGCGAGATGTCGAGCCAGTCGTAAATCCCTGCATCGTAGGTTTCAAAGCTGTAGTCGAATAGCAGTGTCCCTCCGGAGTTCACATCGATATCGACGTAGAGCGTATCGGTTCCGGACGGTTCGAGGCTCGAATCGTGGCCAGTGTATGGCGTGTCCCAGCGGCCGACGTCGCCGTCGTAGCCGCCGCTGGAGTTGGCGGCGAACGTTGCATAGCCATTGCCGGCCGTCGAGACACCCGTAATGACGGCGGAGCCAGAAGTGGACTGCGCGAGTGTGACGCTCGCGAGCGGAAGAAGCGCCGAGGCAAACACGACTATGCGTCGAAACATCGGAGCCTCCAGGAGATGGATCTGTCAAAGGCGTATTTCACGTGGAGGTACCTCTTCTGGTCTGGAATGGTTGCGTGGCAGGCATGCAGGGCTGAATGAGAGCTTAGCCACAATCCGGAAGGATGTCTAGCCGTCGCGACACCCGAAATTGGTAGGCTCAGCCGTACCTGCGTGTCGTTCAGCGAGCGATCCGTTTCGCTTCGATTGTTCCGTTGCGATGCGCGTAGGCAGAGTACAACTCCCACACCTGCTACGCTTTCCCACGTGGCCGAGAAGATCCGACGTTACGTTCTCAAACAACCTGCGAAGCAGCAGAAGCAATATCGCGTTCGTTATGAAGATGAGCTGAATCAGGAGCAGCTCGATGTCGTCATGGCGGGCGAGGGGCCGATGCTCGTCATCGCCGGCGCGGGCAGCGGGAAAACGCGGGCGCTCACCTATCGCGTTTCGCGGCTCATCGAAGACGGCGTCGATCCCTCCGACATCCTCCTGCTCACGTTCACGAACAAGTCGGCGCGGGAGATGTTGAGCCGCGTCGAGCAGCTCGTCACCATCGACACGCGGCGCATCTGGGGCGGGACGTTTCATTCGATCGGCAACCGGTTGCTGCGCCAGCATGCGACGGTGATCGGCTATCGATCGAGCTTCACGATTCTGGATGCCGAGGATGCGAAGGAGATGATGGAATCGGCGATTTCCTCTCTCGGGATCAAGACTCTGGAGAAGCGTTTTCCGAAGGGCGACGTCCTCATCGACATCTATTCGTACCTGATCAACACGCGCACGCCGCTGGAGCTGCACATCGAGAACAACTACCCGCACTTCGGCGTCTATCGCGACGAAATGATCAACGTGTTCCGCCGCTACAAGGAGCGGAAGCGCGAAGCGAACGCCATGGATTTCGACGATCTGCTCGTCAACTGGAAGCTGCTGCTCGACGATCATCCCGAGGCGAGCGAAGCGCTGAAACGCCGCTATCGCTACATCCTCGTCGACGAATATCAGGACACGAACAAGCTGCAGGCCGAGGTCGTCGACGCGATGGCCTCGGTGCGCCGCAACGTCATGGTGGTCGGCGACGACGCACAATCGATCTACTCATTCCGCGGCGCGTCGTTCGAAAACATCATCACGTTTCCGCTCCGATTCCCCGAAGCGAAGATCTACAAGCTGGAGACTAACTACCGATCGACGCGGCAAATCCTCAGCCTCGCCAACGCCTCGATCGCGCAGAACCGCTTCCAGTTCAAGAAGGAATTGCACGCGGTGCGCGGCGACGGTCCCGACCCGGCGGTGGTCGGCGTCGATGACGTTTTCGAACAGGCCTCGTTCGTTGCCCAGCGCATCCTCGAGCTGCGCGACGAAGGCGAGCCCCTCTCCGACATCGCCGTCCTCTACCGCTCCCATTACCAATCGCTCGAGCTGCAGATGGAGCTTTCGCGGCGCCTGATCCCGTACGAGATCCGCAGCGGCGTCCGTTTCTTCGAGCAGGCCCACATCAAAGACGTGATCGCGTATCTGAAGATCGTCACAAACCCGCGCGACGAGCTGTCATGGAAGCGCGTGATGAAGCTGTATCCGAAGGTCGGTGAGAAAACGGCGGCCGAGGTGTGGGGACGAATCGGCAAAGATCCGAATCCGCTGGAGACGTTTCTGCGGGGGTCGGGAGTCGGGGGTCGGGGGTCGGAGCAAAGCAAAGGTAGCGAGACCCTGCCA
>DATAMS010000096.1:0-6027 GCA_036260495.1 Thermoanaerobaculia bacterium | reverse complement strand
CCGGCGGCGAGCGCGTCGCGGGCGCCGATCCTTTTCCTCTCAATCCGCTCGATCACAAAAAGCGCTGCGAACGTCCCGGCGATGAAGAAGCCCTGCGCGTTGCAATTGAAGAGGAGCAGCAGCACGAGCGCGAACGCGATCGGCCGTTCGCGGCTGCGCCGGTAAAGCGCCGCGGCTGCAAACGTCAGCAAGACTGTCAGCGCATAGCTGCGAACGATGACCGAATACTCGTATGCCATGTAATACGAGAAGGTCAGCAGCGTGGCCGTGAGACGCGAGAACGGAGATCGTGTTGCCAGAAGCCACACCGCTGCCGCGGCGATCGCGAGGTTCACCACTTTCTGGCTTACGTAGGCGAGTCCGAGCTTCGCCAGCGGGGCAAGCAGGGCATACCAGAGAGCCGGTGTCCCTGCATGGCGGGTCCATTCGAAAAAGTGGGTGAGATCGATGTCCCGAACGACGAGCCACGCGTCCGCCTCATCGCGCCAAGGCTCGTGATGAAACGCCACAAACGAAACGATTGCGACGAAAGCAGCCAGCAGCAACAGCGGAAAAAGCCGTGACGCCGGGCGCGCCGTGACCCGTGTCGTGATCAACATCCGCGGATCCCAGTTACCGTTCATCGCTCCGGCTTCCGCGCGTAAACCTCGATCGTTCCCCCGCGCCGCAGCAGCGTTTCCAGCATCATCAACGCGAACGCCACGGGCAGGAGAAAGATGGCCGCAATCGTCGTGGCGATGGTCTGCAACGGAAACTCGCGAATCCGATGCGACCGCGCCGCCGGCTCCTTCAAAATCGAATAGAGCAGATCGTGCTCGAAGACACGGTTCAGCAGACTCTGAATCCAGCCGTACGGATTCTGCTCGAGGCTGAAATGGGCGACGGTCGCAATCCGGAAGCCACGCCGCCGTAGCGCGCCGGTCAAGCCTCGCGCCGAGAAGTGGACATAGTGCCGCGGCACGTCGAGATGAAACCACTGCCGCCCGGTCGATGCCGCCTGGATGCTGACGAAGTTCGGCACGGCGACGACGAGCAGTCCGCCCGGCTCGAGAATCTCCGACGCCCGATCCAACGCTTTCATCGGATCGGTCATGTGCTCGAGCGAGTGCCAGAAGATTACTGCTTTGAATTCTCCGGCGTCGAACGGCTGGTTGAGAAAGTCGCCGGTTCGCACGTCGAGCCCGAGGATGTCGCGGGCGTGCGAGGCGGCAATGGGCGAGAGCTCGACGCCAACCGGCCGGTAACCGGCTTCCCGCAGAAAGTGAAGCGTGAATCCGCGGCCGCATCCGACATCGAGCACCGCGCCTGGCCGCGTCAGCCGGCGAATGACGCCGACGCGCCGCCGCCGGAACCAGCGCGTCAATCTCTCGAACAGCGGATTAAAGCGAACGTTCCGCTCACCGTAATAAGCCTTCGGATACCACGATCCGATTGCCGTCTCATCGAGCGCAGGCCACGTGCGCGCCGATTCACAGGCATCGCATGAGAACACCGCAAATCCGGCGGCGACCGCATCGAAGCGATGGCGCGTCGCCGACCCGCAGACGAGGCAGGATGGAGCTTTTTCCGCGTCCGCCACAACGTCACGCGTCGCGATGCACGGTGTCCATCGAAAACGCCGGCAGACAGACCGCGATGTACTCCGCGCCTTCATCACCCGGCGTCGAGTACTGCACCCATTCGCCGCTTCGCGTGATGATGGCCTCGCCCGCGCCGACGTCGATCACGCCGTCGCGCGTCGTGACTCGCAACGAGCCACGCAGAACGACCGTGTACTCCTCGAACTCCGGCGTCTGCCCCGGCTCGACCCACCCGCTCGGGCTCTGCATGCGGGCTACGCTCACTCCGGCGCTCTTCGAGTTGACGCGCCCGATGTACTCCTCGATCCGCTTCGGCTTGTTACCCGCCGCTTCGATGACGGAAGGCTGCTTGATGTGCGTTGGCATCCACGAAGTTTAACTGCTCCTTCGCGTTCTTCGCGGCTTCGCGCGATCCGGTTTTTCACGCGAAGGCGCGAAGACGCGAAGAAAGACAACTTACTTCCTCAGGATGTCCTCGATCGCAGCCAGTGCACGCGAATCGTGCTTCTGGCCCAGCCAGAATGCCGCCTTCTTTCGCACGCTCGGATCGCGATGCGACTTCATGAGCTCGATGAGCATCGGAACCGATTCGCCGTCCGGAAGCTGCGAAATCGCGAAGACCGCTTTCTCGCGAACGCTCGAGTCGGGATCATCGTCCAGCGACGCGCGGATGGCACCGGCGGCTTTGTTTCCCGCTTTCTGCGAGAGCCAGAAGATGGCCTGGCTGCGCACGTGCGCGGTGGGATCGTGTTTCGCCAGATTGATCAGCGCATCGATCGCGCCTGGCTCTTTCGATTGCGAGAGAGCGAAGACCGCCTTCTCGCGCAAGCGGGGTGAGGCCGATGACGATTGCGCAACCGCCAGAACGTCCTCGTATCCGCGCCGTCCGCGCGTCTGTCCGAGCCAGAACGCCGCCTTACCGCGCGTTTCGTCGGCAGTCGTACTCGAATTCAGAATCCGTTCGAGCTCCGTGGTCGCCGATGGATCAGCATGCATGGCTATTGCCGGCATGACTGAATCAGAGCGGCGTTCCGAGTTTCCTACCATCGACGCCAGCAGCGCCACGCTCTTCTTCGGATCGACGCCATCGATCCACGTGACCGCCGCACCGTTCGCTTCGAGCCCGCAATCCATCGAATAGCTGCGAACGCGCGCGATCTCGCCATTCTCGACGCGGTAGACGATCGCAAAGACGTCGGATGACGCGACATGCAAGTCGTCCCGATCGCTGCTGTTGAACGAGCTTCCATCGCGGTCGAGGCTGCACGTTCCGCCCGTGTGGTAGTCGCCGTATGTGTTGAAGCAGCACATGACGTGCTCGCCTTCGATCTCCGGCACGGAGTAGCCGATGAAGGCTGTTTTCGATGCGCGGATCTGTGCGCCGAGGTTGGGGGCGGCAGGGACGGTAGTGACGGTGCCGTGGAGGATGCGCGGCTGTTGCGCCCCACCTGTGACTGCGAAAAGAAGGATTGCCAGAGCGATCGAGGCGGTTCTCATGCGCACTTAGACTGGCGCGCATCCGGCCGGTTAGCTATACTCCGCGGACTTTTTATGGAACGGGCGACCACACGGCGCAACACGCGAACGACGGGCTGCTTCACCCCGCCCTGCCGATGATCGTCTGGTTTCTAAGTAACACGACAATCCGACAGGGGCCGAGCAATCGGCCCTTTTGATTTTATGGGGGAGTCGTAGGACGTCGGGAGTCGGGGGTCGTAGCAGAAGCTGACCGCTGAACGAGCTTCTCATCTACGACACCCGACCCCCTACGTCCTACGACCCCCGGAGAAAACCATGCACGTACAACTACCCGACGGATCCCAACGAGAAGTTCAGGACGGCGCCACTGTCGCCGACATCGCGCTGTCGATCGGCAAAGGGCTGGCGAAAGCTGCCCTCGCGGGCAAGGTCAATGGAAAGGTCGTCGATGTCTACACGCCCGTTCCCGACAACGCGAAGATCGAGATCATCACGCCGAAGAGCGAGGCCGGGCTCGACACGATCCGCCACTCCACTGCGCATTTGATGGCCATGGCCGTGCAGGAGCTCTTTCCCGGAACGCAGGTCACTATCGGACCGGTCATCGAGAATGGTTTCTTCTACGACTTCGGCACCGACCGGCCGTTCACTGACGACGATCTCCGGCTCATCGAAGAGAAGATGTCCGAGATCGTGAAGCGCGATCTGCCGGTGCGCCGCGAAGAGCTGAGCCGCGACGAAGCGATCGCCACGTTCGAGAAGCTCGGCGAGAAGTACAAGGTCGAGATCATCAAAGGCATCCCGGGCGATGAGCCTCTCTCCATCTATCGCCAGGGCGAGTGGTTCGATCTCTGCCGCGGACCCCACGTTCCCTCCACCGGCCGCTTGGGCGCGTTCAAGCTCACGTCCGTCGCCGGCGCGTACTGGCGCGGCGACGAGCACAACGCCATGCTCCAGCGGATCTACGGCACTGCCTGGGCGGACAAGGACGAACTGTCGGCATACTTGAAGCGGATCGAAGAGGCGCATGCGCGCGATCACCGCAAGCTCGGCAAGCAGCTCGACCTCTTCACCTTCTCGCACTTCGCGCCGTCGATGCCGGTCTTCCTGCCGAAGGGCGCGGCCATTTACAACGAGCTGATCGACTTCGTGCGCCGCTTCTACGCCCGCGACGGATACAGCGAGGTCGTCACGCCGCTGATTTGGGACACCGAGATTTTCAAAATCTCCGGCCACTACGAGAACTACAAAGAGAACATGTTTTTCTCCGAGGTCGATGAGCGCGAGTACGGCGTGAAGCCGATGAACTGCCCGGGCCACACCCAGATCTTCGCGATGGAGCGGCGCTCGTATCGCGACCTGCCGATCCGTTACGCCGACTTCGCACGCCTGCACCGCTACGAGCGCTCGGGCGTCACGCACGGTCTCGTGCGCGTGCGCTCGTTCGCGCAGGACGACGCCCATCTCTTCGTCACTCCGGAACAGATCGAGCCGGAGATCGACCGCGAACTGCGCCTCATCAAAGAGATCTACGACATCTTCGACTTCAAGGAAGTGCGCATCGCGCTTTCAACCCGTCCCGAAAAGCGGCTGGGCACCGACGAGATATGGGACAACGCCGAGAGCGGACTCGAAAACGCGCTGAAGAAGAATGGCGTCGATTACCACATCAATCCCGGCGAAGGCGCCTTCTACGGCCCGAAACTCGAGTTCCAGGTTACCGACGCCATCGGCCGTCCATGGCAGCTCGGCACGATCCAACTCGACTACGCGCTGCCGGAGCGCTTCAAACTGAGCTACATCGGCGCCGACAACGGCGAGCATCAGCCGGTCATGATCCACCGCGCAATACTCGGCTCGCTGGAGCGGTTCATCGGCATCATCATCGAACACTTTGCCGGTGCCTTCCCTGTTTGGCTCGCTCCGGTTCAGGCATCGGTGCTGCCGTTGTCGGAGAAGTTTCTCGACTACGGGCGGGAGACGGCGGGGAAACTTCGGGCAGCCGGTCTGCGCGTCGAGACCGACCTATCGAACGAGAAGCTCGGCGCGAAGATCCGCGACGCGCAGCTCCGGAAAATCCCGTACATGCTGGTGGTGGGCGAGAAGGAAGTTGCGGCAGGAACGGTGTCAGTGCGGAAACGTACCGGCGGCGATCAGGTCGTGCTTTCGATCGATGAATTCGTGGCTCAAACCAGAGCGGTCATCGCTGCCCGCTCGTTGACTTTGTAGTGTTTTATTCGTAGATTTCGCGCTTCCGCGCTAACGGCTAACAGGAGGATTTCGCATTTTTCCACCACGACGAGGATCGCGATTCGACCGGAAACCCACAGAGCCTGAGTCCAGAATCAATGACATGATCCGCGGCATCGCTGAGGTTCGCCTCATCGGAGCCGATGGATCGCAGATTGGTGTCGTTCCCCTGCAGCAGGCGCAGGAAATGGCCCGAGAGAAGGACCTCGATCTCGTCGAGATCTCGCCGACGGCCAATCCTCCCGTCTGCAAGGTCATGGATTACGGCAAGTACGTCTTCCAGCAGAAGAAGAAACAGACCGAGGCCAAGAAGAAACAGAAGGTGATCGTCGTCAAGGAGGTGCAGTTCCGCCCCCGCATCGACGAGCACGATTTCGATTTCAAGAAGAACAACATCATCCGTTTCCTGCAGCACGGCGACAAGGTCAAGGCATCGATCCGTTTCCGAGGACGCGAGATGACGCACATGGAGCTCGGCCGCGCAGTCCTCGACCGCCTCCTGACCGAGATCAAAGAATACGGCGCCGGCGAAAATGCGCACCCCGACATCCAGGGAAACCGCATGACGATGGTGATATCGCCTGTGAAGTGAGTCTGTTTTCGGGAGTCGGGGGTCGGAGGAAAACCGATCGCCTAATTCCTGGTTCTCCGACACCGTCTCAACATCAACGAAACAGAAGTCGTCTGAAGGGGAAACGCTCTCCGGCACCCGACCCCC
>DATAMS010000076.1:0-2319 GCA_036260495.1 Thermoanaerobaculia bacterium | reverse complement strand
CGAACAGAAGGTCTGGTTTTCTACGGACAACAGAAGTCTCGATCACGTACCCATCTACTATAATCGGCGGTACAGAGCAAGTTCATCCTTCTTATGGTATTGAGAATTCTCCGTTAGCCGGCCGTCACCCCTCCGATTATGCACCCTTCACGTGTGCTGTGCTATAGAGTTCGATACGTGCACTGTGGACGTGGCTCCTTTTCTCGTGTGATACGATCCTGATGGTGGTGATGTTGCGGGCCATTGAAATCGTTGCTCTCGACAAGAGACGATGGCAAGGAATGGTTTTCT
Source organism: Thermoanaerobaculia bacterium (assembly GCA_036260495.1). Taxonomy (GTDB): domain Bacteria; phylum Acidobacteriota; class Thermoanaerobaculia; order Gp7-AA8; family Gp7-AA8; genus JADGNZ01. The sequence goes on along the minus strand of DATAMS010000076.1, from coordinate 2,028 downwards.
ATGCTTGAGAGTGTAATCACGAAGGCGCGCCATTTCGGCGATTTCTTGATCGCGCTTCTGCTTGCGATAGCTACGGCCGGGATATTTCGGAAGATCACCCGCCTCTGGTGGATGTTCGACGATCCTTTTCACTTCAACATCCTGCAGCGTGTGAGCGTGCTCGGTACGCTTTACGACAAGCTGCTCTATAACGCTTTGGGAACGCCGCTGTTCACGCCGTTCCTGATGATGTCGTTGAAGATCGACCTTGTGGTATTCGGCGCCAACGCCCGGCCGTTCTATATCCATCAATTGATCGTCGTAGCGCTGCTCCCGGCAATAGAGTACCTATTATTGCGTCTTTGGTGCTCGCGGATCGTCGCGGTGTCAGCGGTGCTGATCACGTGCCTCGCTGGACCGACGCTAAGTGTCGTTCCGATTCTTATGTTGCGGCACTACATCGGCGGCGCTGTGCTGGCGATGATTGCGACGATTCTTTTTGTTCGCGCGCTGCGAGAGGGAAGCGCGGCGATGGCAATCGCGTCGGCAATCGTCTATTTCATCGCCGCAGGCACGAAGGAGATCTACGTCCCGCTTCCCGCGCTCCTGCTGGTCATCCCGGAAGGGACCTGGCGGCAGCGTATCCGGATGCTCGTGCCGCATGCGGTGGCAGGCGTACTGGCGGCAGCATGGCGGTTGAGTATCATCGGAATGAACGTCGGCGCCTACGGATTCGTTGTTCGCCCCGAAGAGCGTTTCGGACGAATGGTCACTCTGCCCCTGCGGGCTGTACGCGAGTTTGCGGGCTCACAGAGCGCTTTGGCAATCGCGTTGACTGTGGCTGTGGTCGCCTGCGCCGCATTGCTCTTCGTCCGCGTCCGTGCAGCCCGGCTGCCGCTCACCGTGGCAATCGCAGTCGCGCTGATCCCGATCCTTCCGGTCGCGACTGAGCTCCAACCACGATGGGCGTTTGCGTTGTGGCTCGTGTTCTCGATCTCCGTCGCCTTCATTCCGCGGGCCTTTCCCCGCGGCGAGATCGTTGTGCTGATCGTTCTCTTGCTCGCCATCGGCGCCCATGCGACAGAATGGCCAGCCCGTTTTCGCGATGTCCGCCGCATGAGCGACGAGGCGCGCACATTCGTAACGCTCGGGCCGAATGACGTCCTGCGCAATGCCGAAACGCCGCCGGTTACACTTGGCCAGCTTGCCACCCGTTTTCCAGATGCGCATGGGCGCGCTGCGAATGACGATCTTGATCTATGCCCCGCCACTGGCACCCTGCATCGCATTTTCGAATACGACGTCCGCCGGCAGCAGATTGTCGACGAAGGTCCAAAACCAATCGTCGATTCGTGCCGGAGCATACGCACGATGCCCCTCAGCGCCGACTTCACGTTCGATGAGCCCGGTTCGTTCTTCTGGCGGCTCGGCCCTTATAGCAATGGGACGTACTCCTTCGTACTCCCCGGCGCGCAGACCTACGAGGTACACCGGGATGGCGGCTTTCGCTCCCCCGGCCTTCCAGGCCTTACATTTCGCGTCCGTTATCGTTCGCCGTCAGGATGGACGACGTATTCGCCGGATATCAAAGTGGACATGATCGCCCGGCGGCACACTACCTTCCTTCGCAAGTAGAATCTGTCGCCGGATGCGACGCAACCACAATCCGATCCCGCTGCACGCGGAATACGCGAGCGCCGAGCCGTTTCCGCACATCGTGCTCGACGGTCTTTTCGACGACGACGTTCTCGACGCTGTTCTGCGCGAGTTTCCTGATCGCCAGGCCATGAAGTGGCGCGAGTTCGATACGGCGACGGAGAAAAAGCTCGGCTACTTCCACGAGAGCAGCAGCATTTCGAGAACGGTGCGCGATTTTCTCAACGAGATGAATTCGTTCGAGATGCTGCTCTGGCTGGAAGCGCTCACCGGCATCGAAGGGCTCATCCCCGATCCGTACTTTGGCGGCGGAGGGTTGCATCAGATCGAGGCCGGCGGTTTTCTCAAGGTGCATGCCGACTTCAACGTGCACCCGAAGCTGAAGCTGGACCG
>DATAMS010000053.1:0-5117 GCA_036260495.1 Thermoanaerobaculia bacterium | reverse complement strand
CGTGGAGCGCGAGCGCTGGAACTGGTCGCTCATCGCCGTGCTCAGCCTGACGATTCCAATCCTCATCATCGACCTCTCCTTCTTCGGCGCAAACATCATCAAAGTCGAAGAAGGCGGTTGGTTCCCGCTCGTGATCGGCGCCCTGATCTTCACCGCGATGACGACCTGGGCGCGCGGCCGGCAGATCCTCGCCGAGCGGCTCAAGGAATCGATGCTGTCGACCGACGATCTGCTGCGGGACCTGAAGGGCGGCCGTATCCCACGCGTGCCCGGCACGGCCATCTTCCTTTCACGGCAGTCCGACGGCGTCCCGACGACGCTGCTGCACAATCTCAAACACAACAAGGTCGTGCATCAGCGCGTGATCCTTCTCAGCGTGAGCGTGGAAGAGTCGCCCCACCTGCAGGATCAGGAACGATTCGAATACAAGGAACTGGGCGAAGGCGTCTCCCGCCTCGTCCTTCGTTTCGGTTTCATGGAAGATCCCGACCTTCCCAAATACCTCGAGCGTCTGTCAAAGCAGATCGGCACCTTCAACCCAATGACAACGAGCTACTTCCTCGGCCGCGAGACATTGGTCGCAACAAAACGCCCCGGCATGGCCATCTGGCGCGAGCGCCTTTTCGGCTGGATGATGCGCAACTCGTCGAGCGCCGCCCAATACTTCTCGCTGCCAACGAACCAGATCATCGAGTTGGGTGCGCAAATCGAGATGTAGCCGATGACGCGATACGAATCGCCGGGCACCCGCACCACAAAGCGATGGATTGTGAAGTTCGCCCGCCTTGGCTATGCGTCGAAGGGCGTGCTGTACGCCACCGCCGGATTTCTCACAGCGGAAGCGGGCCTTCATCGCGGCGGCACGACCGCGGATCGTCGCGACGCCATTCAGTTCATCGCACACCAACCGTTCGGCCGCGCCATGCTTCTGGTGATCGCCGCGGGCCTGATTGGATACGCATTCTGGCGAATCGTCAGCGCGTTCACGGATGCCGGCAATCACGGGCGCGATGCCAAAGGCATGATCATTCGCGTCGCCAGCGTCGTGCGCGGCCTTTTCTACGGCACACTCGCCTACACCATCATCAGGATGCTTCTTCATCAAGGCGGAAGCGGACAAGGCAGCGACGCCACGAGCCGGCACTGGACCGCACGGGCACTCGATCATCCATATGGGTTTGTGCTGGTGATGCTCGCCGGACTCTCAATGATCGTGTACGGCGGCGTGCAATGTTTCCGCGCCTCGGGCACGAAGCTCAGCAAACAGCTGGACCTCCAATCCACATCTGCCCGGGCCCGAAGAGCCATCCTGGCGATCTCGCGCTTCGGAGTCGTGGCCCGAGGAATCGTCTTCGGAGTGATCGGAACGTCTCTTATCCGCGCCTCCCTTCGCCGCCACTCGGCCGACGCGAAGGGGATCTCGGGCGCGCTCCGACAACTATGGGCGCTGCCAATGGGCAGTTGGATTCTCACGGCCGCCGGACTTGGGTTTGCCGCGTACGGCGTCTACGCGCTGATCAATGCGCGTTATCGCCGCATTCCGGCGGGATGACCCGCAGTATCTCGAAAAACGCGAAGCGTTCGGGCACGATCTCTGGATTGCCGCACTCTGCCTCCAGTTCGACCTTCCGCTTCTGACAAACGACGCTCTGTTCGACGAGGTCAGCGAACTCGAAGTCGTCCATTGGTGAGCGCAACTCACGAGAATCCATCCCAATGCTGAACTTTCCAAATGGGGTCAGGTCCACTTTGGAAAGCCGCGCAATTCAAGGTTGTATCCATCCCGCAAAATGCGTCGTTCCCCCATCGATCTTGATCATCGCAACCGGCTTGATCGGATCGCGGTCGGGCCCCATCGTGATGACGCCGGAGACGCCCTGGTAATCCTTCGTCGATGCGATCTGATCGCGGATGGCTTTGCGGTCGAGTGACCCCGCGCGTTTGATCGCGTTCGTCAGCGTGTAGAGCGCGTCGTAGCCGAGGGCGGAGTTGGCGTCGGGATTCTTGCCGGAGCGTTTGCGGATCTCGGCCACGAAACGCTGCACCGCCGGACGCGGCTCGCCGACGAAATAGTGATCGGAGAAGTAGCAACCATCGACCGACTTGCCGCCGATCTGAATCACCGTCGGCGAATCCCAGCCGTCGCCGCCAACCATCGGATAGGTGATGCCGAGGTCGCGGGCCTGGATGGCGATCTGTCCGACCTCAGTGTAGAAACCGGGAATGAACAGCACCTCGGGATTGGCCGATTTGATCGCCGTCAACTGCGGACGAAAATCACTGTCGCCGCCGCTGTAACTCTGCTCGGCCACGATCTTCCCGCCGAGCGTTTCGAACTCCTTGCGAATGACTTCCGCCAGTCCGACCGAGTAATCGTTCTTGTTGTCGCGCAGAATCGCGGCCGTCTTCGCATGCAGGTTCGTGCGCACAAACATCGCCAGCGCTTTGCCCTGGTACGGATCGGTGAAGCAGACGCGAAAAATGTAATCGCCCTTCTTCGTGACGCTCGGATTCGTCGACGATGGCGAGATCATCGGCACCTTCGCGGCCTGAGCGATCGGCGCAGCGGCAAGCGACTGGTTCGAGGAGTTCTCGCCGAGGATGGCCAGGACGTTGTCGTGCGTGATGAGTTTGGTCACGACCGACGCCGCTTCCTCCGCTTTGCCCTGATCGTCTTCGACGACGAGGCGGATCTTCTTGCCGAGCACGCCTCCCGAGTTGTTGATCTCCTCGGCAGCAAGCTGTTCGCCCTGGACCGTGGCCTGCCCGAACGCGGCCTCCGATCCGCTCGTCGCCGCATAGACGCCTACTGGAATATCGCTCGTCTCGGCGGCCGTTTGTCGTTCGGCTCCGGGACGGCAACCAAACCCGAGAACTGCCGCAACAGAGAGAGAAATCGCAAATATCCGGCTCATAGGGCCGGGAGTCTATCGCGAAAGGATTCACCACTTCATGCAGGCCAACGACATTCGGAGAGGGATCGTCATCGTGTTCAACGGCGATCTCTGCAAGGTGATGGAATTCAATCACCACACGCCCGGGAACCTCCGCGCGATGGTGCAGGCAAAGCTGCGCAACATGCGCACCGGCAACCAGTTCGAGCACCGCTTCCGCTCGCAGGACGAGATCACGCAGGCGTACATCAACCAGCATGAGATGGAGTACATGTACTCCGACGGCCACGCGCATCACTTCATGAACACCGAGAACTACGAGCAGGTCGAGATCTCCTCCGATGACCTCGGCGACTCCGCCGCGTGGCTCGATGCCGGCGTGAAGCTGCAGGTGCAGTTCTACGAGGACAAGCCGATCGGCGTCGAGCTCCCGAAGACGATCCGCGTCCGCATCTCCGAGACCGAGCCGCAGGTGAAAGGCGCCACCGCCTCGGCATCGTACAAACCAGCCAAACTCGAAAACGGCGTTACCGTGCTCGTGCCACCGTTCGTCAGCGAAGGCGAAGAGATCATCGTCGACCCGAGCGAGAACCGGTATTTGGAACGGGCAAAGAAAGAGTAGCCGGGTCAGCGATCAGTGGATTAGTGATTAGTAGATTAGTAATCAGTGGATTGGCAACTGTCTCTTGCTGGTCCAATGATCGGTCGATGAGTGCCAAGTTTTTGCCCTAATCAACTAATCTACTGCTCCACTAATCCACTGCTTCATGCCGTCCATCAACTTCCTCTGTCTTCAATGCGAAAAGCGCCTTACGCGTGATGCCGGCGAGGCGTCGCGGCCGTGTGATTTCTGCGGCGTGGCGAACAGCGTTGTTGCGCCGGTGGAGAATTCCGTCATCGAACATTGCGCACCTTGCGGACATACCGAGCTCTATTTTCAAAAGGACTTCAACCGGAAGACTGGAATCACGCTCGTCGTCATCGGCTCGATCTTCGTCCCCTGGACTTACGGCCTCTCACTCCTCGGCGTCACCATCCTCGACTACATCGTCTGGCGCATCGTGAAAGACGTGATCGTCTGCTACGAATGCCAAGCCGTGCACCGCGGTTATCCGCCGAATCCGCAGCTCAAGCCATTCGATCTCGTGATTCATGATCGACACGTTTACGGAGCCGCTCCTCCTGGCGCTGAAGAAGGCCACGGCAGCAATTGACAATGGATAATTGACAATTGACAACGAGGGATGGTCGCTCCCAGGTTGCAGGTTTTCGCTGTCAATTGTCCATTGTCAATTACGTTCGTTGTCCATTGTCAATTGTCAATTGCCACTCACACCGGAAGATGGACGATCGCGCTGAGCCACGCGCCGAGCACTTCGCCGATGACGACGGCGACCACATCGACGTACAAGATCCCCGTCGCGGCCATCGTTGAGCGGATTTTCACGGTACCCCACACCATTGGATAGAGCAGCAGAGGTCCCATCAATCCCCATCCGGCGCGCATCCAGAAAAAGATTCCCTGACGGATCGCCACTTCGTACCAGGCGCCGCCGGCGACGATGGCGATTGTGACGGCGATGATCTTCAAACTCGTTGCTGCCAAGGTTGCGATCGTGAGCCTCTTGAGCGGATCGACGGCCATGCCGCGCACGACCAGGTACCAGTGGCCGAGGAGCATGGCCAGATTGACGCTGCCAAGTAGCGCCACGCTCGATAGCGCGCCAACGATGGACCACGCGATCGACGCGTGTGTCGCTTCACGCCACGCGATCACGGGAAGAACGATGTATGCGATGCCGAGGAGTGCGGCGGGAATGCGAAAGATCAATCGCTTCGGAAAGCGAAGAGTCGCGTAAACGACGATCGTCAAGACGATTGCGGGCAGCGCCTGAATCCTGAAGTGGCCGCCGTGCGCCGCGAAGCCGGCGAGGTACGCGCAAAGCGAGAGAACGCCGCTCGTGATGAGGATGAGCCGGTAGAACTTCACGCCCGCGTTGCGCCGGCCAACGAGCGGAAGAAAGAGGTAGAGGCCGGCGGCGAGATCGATCAGGAAGAGCGCGAGCAGCATGAAGCGCGGAGTGTACCGTTGCCGTGGTTTTACGTAGGTCTCGGTTTACGTAGGTCGGACTCTCTAGCGAGGCTCTGCCTCAAACCGACGAGATGTAAGCAAAGCTTTTCAAGGGGAGTGACTCCAGCGGAACGACGGAAGCGGCGCCGAGG
>DATAMS010000014.1:0-3672 GCA_036260495.1 Thermoanaerobaculia bacterium | reverse complement strand
CGCGGTGCTGGCGCAGCATGACGTCGCCCTTCTCTTTGCAAAGCTGCCCGTTGCCTGCCGGTCGATTCTTCGCCTGCGCTACGTGGAGGGATTGAATGCCCGCGAGATTGCCGCGCGCTACGGGACGTCGCCGGGATACATCCGGCTGAAGGTGCACCGCTGTCTGGCTGCAGCGCGACGTGCGCTTGGGGAGCGCTCATGAGCGAGCATCCCGATCGCACGACGCTGGCGAAGTATCTCGAAGGCGAACCCACCGCGGGCCGTCAAGCGGTTGCGGCGCATCTCGCCGATTGCGCCGATTGCCAGGACGAACTGGATAGCTTGCAAGCGACGTTTCGCCTGCACGACAACGTGCTCGACTTCATCGAGGCGCGGAAAAGCAATCGCAGACGGCCGCGCGAACAGTTCGACATTCTGGCCACGAGACAGAAGATGGGCGCGGAGGCGGCGCGCGCGGAAATATTCTTCGGCGAGTTGATGCGATTGCCGATCGAACAGTGGCCGTCCGCCTTCGAGAAGAATCCACAGCACTGCACCGAAGGGATGGTCCTTCGCCTGCTGACCGAGGTGGAGATCGAAGTGAAGCGGCGGCCGCAGCACGCCATGCTGCTGATCAACGTTGCGGAGATCGTCACCTGTTCTCTCGGCATTCCGGCGATCCATGCCTGCGCCGGCGATTGCTGGAAGCAGCGCGCGAACACGCTTCGTCACCTCTGGCTCTATTCCGAATCGCTCGAAGCAGCGGATCTTGCTGCGGCCTTCTATCGACTCCTTCCCCTCGGCGATTTCGAGACCGGTCAGGCGCTCTACGCGAAAGCGATCACCCTCTTCAAAATGACGCACTACGACGAGGCGCTGGCTGTCCTCGAATCGGCCAAAGAGCTGCTGCGTGAATTCGGCGACACGATGCCGCTGGCGAAGACGCTCATCCTCGAAGCCTGCATCCGCTGCGAACAGGGAGACCTCGATCAGGCCGAACGAATGTGGATCGAGGTCGTGCCGATGCTCAAACGGTTCGATGACCGCATCGAGCTGGCTCGCGTCCGCGCGAATCTCGCCGAGTGCAGCCTCAAACGCGGGCGGCCGGGGAGCGCGCTTGCTCAGGCGCAGGCAGCGGCGAGCGGATTCGCGGAACTACAAATGGATGCGGAGCGGATTCGTTCGGAGTGGACGGTTGCCGCAATCCTTCGCGCGCTGGGCGAACACGACCGCGCGCTCGAGCTTCTTTACAGCGCCGCCGTTGCCTTCCGCGCCCTCGGCATGACCTCCGACGCCGGCTTCGTGAATCTCGACATCACCGAGGAGCTGCTCCGCCGCAATGAATGGAGCGAAGCGGCGAACATCGCCCGCGAGCTGGTTGGTTTGTTCACGTCCGCCGGCGTGACGCTCGCCAGCGTGACCGCGCTGTCGTACTTGCGCACAGCGGTCGAGGGCGAACGAGCCACGCCCGCGCTGGTGCGCTACGTTCGAGACTACGTGTCGGCCGACGATCCCTCGCGAACGTTTGCGGCGCCGTCGTAGGTTATGCGCCGTGAAGGTTGGTTGTATCAAACACTCTCGCGAAAACCTCACAATCGAGCGCCTTCTCCCCCCGCGTCTTTTTGCGGGGGGAGAAGGTGCCGAAGGCGGATGAGGGAGATTTTCAGGTGCGAAGAACTATCTAATTATTCGCCGGGCCCTGGCTGATCTGCTCGACTGCCTTGCCGACGTTGGTGTTCTGGTTCGTCTCGGTTGAGATGTCTCGCATCGACACGATACCGACCAATTCGTCGCTGGCGTTCACGACCGGCACACGCCGGATCTGTGCGTTGCTCATCACGCTCAGCACCTCGGATACCGGCGTGTCGTCGCGGACGGACCGCACGGCACGCGACATGTACGACTTCACTTTGGCGTCGCCGGCGTCTTTTCCTTCGGCAACGAGCCGGACCACGATGTCGCGGTCGGTCACGATTCCGATGACCTTCTTTCCGTCGACGACGGGCACGACGCCAGTGTCTTCGCTGGCCATGATCCGGGCAGCATCGCGGATCGAATCCGTCTCCGATACCGTGCTTGGGTTCGCTGTCATGACGTCGCGCGCGCTACGCGAGCCTGATTTCTGATTCGAGTCTTTGGCCATTGATGTCTCCTCTTTTCACAAGCGGAGGAGCAAGGCGCATGCCCCGAATCAAAATGTCAGAACGCGAAGCGAACGCCGACGCCGACCGAGCCGTAGCGCGGCTTGGGGCTGTAAAAGTTCGCAATATGGTAGGCCGCCTCGGCAGTGATGCCCGCGCTGCGTGAAATGGGAAAGATCCCGTTCACGCCGCCGACGAAACCGTAGTCGGTATCCTGACGGCTCCCACTGCTCTGACGATAAATGCCGGTTCCCGCGAAAAGGCCGGTATAGCCGAAGGGCTCTGCGAAGCGGTATTCGATCACCGCGTCCGCGTACTCGACCTGCCCTTTCGGATCGACGACATCGGCGATCTGTTTGCCGTCGGAGTCTTTCGCCACGAAGACGGTTCTGGCGTCCATCCGTCCGACCTTGATCTTGAAGATCGTGTTCTGCTCCATCTCGATTCCGAACGAGATCTCTTCGAACCCGTGCTGGAAATCGGACCTGCCGCCATCGAACGTCTTCAGCCCTTTCGCTCCTCCGGCAAGGATCGTGAGCTCATGGTTCTGGGCGAGAACGGGAAAAGCAGTGACGAGGAGAAAGCCGAGAAATATCAGAGTCTTTTTCATGCGGGCCTCACTATATCGAAGTCGGGGTGTGGGGAGTGGGGTGTCGGGAGTGGGGGGTGGGAGCGTGATTCTCGAAAAGAAACTTCGACGATAACGCTCCCACTCCCCACCCCCCACACCCGATACAATCCACCTATGTTGCAAACGTTGTCGTCAATAGGACGGGAGACGGCACGAATCGTTCTGCACGCGTCGTGCGTGGTCTGCGAGGGCGAGCTGCCGTGGCGGGCGCGGACGGCCTCGTGTTGCGCGGCGTGCTGGTCGTCGCTGCCGCAGATTCCGGCGACGCGTTGCCGTTACTGCGCAGCGCCATGGAGCGGTGACAATGCGGCATTCGTGTGCGGCTCGTGTCTGGCCGCGCCGCCGCCGGTCGATTGGACGGAAGCGTGGGGCTGCTATCGCGGCTCGCTCGAAAAAGTGCTGCACGCGTTCAAATTCAAGCGTCATGATTTCTTTGCGGCGCCGCTCGCCGCGCTGGTGGAGAGCGTGATTCGCGCGCGCGGCGATCTCGATTTCGACTCCGTCGTTCCCGTGCCGATGCATCGCGCGAAACTGCGGCGGCGCGGCTACAACCAGGCGGAGCTTCTCGCCCGCGCCCTCGCTCGGCGGCTCGGGTTGCGCTGCGAGACGGCGCTCCTGACGAAGACACGCGACAGCAGCGCGCAATCGCGGCTGGCCCGCAATGAACGCGCAGCGAATGTGCGCGACGCCTTTCGAGCCTCGCCAAGCGCAGCATCGCGGCGGATCCTTCTCGTCGACGATGTGATCACAACCGGCGAGACAATCCGCGCCTGCGCACGAGCCCTCACCGACGCCGGCGCGAAACGCATTGCAGCAGCGGTGGTGGCGAAGACAGAATGAGAAGCAGTGAATAGTGAATTAGTCGATTCGTAGATTAGCGCACACGGTGATCTGCCGTGAATCTCCTGATGCGCAAATCCA
>DATAMS010000726.1:0-4063 GCA_036260495.1 Thermoanaerobaculia bacterium | reverse complement strand
CAGCGCGCCGGATTCCGGAGTGCCGGGCGCCTTCGGGGCGGGCGGTTTGGGCGCATCCCAGTTCTTGAGGAGGTCGGGATACGGATTGACCGTGCGCTGATACGGATACGGATCGCCCGGCTTGATCTTCGGATCGTTGTGATCGGGATTGATCAGCTTCGCGCGATCTTTCGCATAGTCCTTGGAGAGAAGTCCGAGCACAGGTTCTTCGGGCGGCGTGTACGTGTCGCCGTAGTAGAAATCGCGGTCGGCCCAGGCCAGGCTCATCGCCTGATAGACGGTGTTGATGTAGCGCGGCGAGTTGAAGTTCATCGACTTCAGATCGAAGTTCTCGAGGATGTTGAGCGCCTGCAGCATGGCCGGACCCTGCGTCCAGACGTTGAGTTTGTAGACGTCGATGCCGCGATAGTTGGTCATGACCGGCTCTTCGATGTGGACCTTCCACGTTGCGAGATCCTCTTCCGTGAAAAGGCCGCCCTGCTCGCGCGTGCCGCGAACGATCTCCTTCGCGATGTCGCCTTTGTAGAAGCGGTCGTACGCGGCGTAGATCGCTTCCTTGCGCGACTTTCCCTTCTTCAGCGCGAGCTGTTCAGTCTCGACGAGCTTGCGCAGCGTGGCTGCAAGATCGGGCTGGCGGAAGATCTCGCCGGCGACGGGACCGGGATGCTTCGGATCGTTCTTGTGGATGAGAAAGACTTTCTTCGAGTACGGCCAGTTCTTCAGTTTGTCTTTGTTGCGGTCGATCGTGTTCGCCGACTGCGCTTCGATCGCGTAGCCATCCGCCATCTCGATTGCCGGGCCGAGAACATCTTTGAGCGACAAGCGGCCGTACTCGGCGACCATCGTCATGATGCCGCCCGGCGTGCCGGGAGTGACGGCGGCGAGGACGCCTTCATCGGGCGGATGAGCGAAGCCTTTGCTCTTGTAAAACTCAGGCGTGGCGCCGGTGGGAGCGACGCCGAGGGCGTTGATGCCAATGACTTTTTTGGCGTGCGGATCGTAGATGAGCACCTGCGTCTCGCCGCCCCACGACAGCGTGTCCCACATCGTGCAGTCGGCGGCGATCATGGCCGCGGCGGCATCGACGGCGTTGCCGCCCTTTTGAAAGATCATGGCTCCGGCGGTGGCGCCTAGCGGCTTGCCGGTGACAGCCATCCAATGCGAGCCATGCAGCGGCGGCTTCTGCGTTCGGATGAGTGTTTGTTGGGCGGAAGCGGTGGCGGCGAAAACGGTGAGAAGCAACGCAGCGGTTCGTTTCATGCGCCGCGTATTATTGATCCGCAGATGGCGCAGATGAAACGCAGATGACAAAAAATCATCTGCGAACATCTGCGACATCTGCGGATAAGCCTTTACGGAGCGACTTCGAGCAACTCGAACGATCCCGGCAGCACCGGCGGACGCGGACGCGGATTCTTTTCCGTCTTCGGCGGCGCCTCGCCAAACTGCGCGGCCGGCAGGAAGATGTGATGCGTCTTTGCGTCGAGCGCCATCGTGCGGGCGCTGCGCTGCGTGGCCACGTTGTCGACGACTTCGTACTTGTCCGGCGCTGATTCGTGTACGACGGTCAGCGTCCCGCTCTGACCATTCGAGGCGAACGCGAGCTGCTTCGCGTCATCGAACGCCGCGGCGTCGGTCCCCTTCCCTGTTGGCACCGTGGCGACGATCTTGCCGTTCGTGGTGTCGACGACAGCCATGATCTCGTTCTCGCAAACGGTGAAGAGACGGTGATGCTTGCGGTCGATGGCCAGGCCGCTTGGCGACTCGCATGGCGCCAGTTTCCAGCGCTCTTCAACGACGTTCGACTTTGTGTTGATCGCGGCAATCTCGTTCGTATCTTCGATATTCACGAAGACACGCCCGTGAAGATCGCTGACGCCGAACTCCGGCTTCCCGCCGAGCGCGATGGTGGCGATGACTTTGCCGTGCGTGTTGAAGAACGAGGCGTTCTTGCCGCGGCCATTGAACGTGAAGACATGCTGCGATGCCGGATCGAACATGATCGCGTCGGGGTTGTCGCCGGTCGTCTTCACATCGGTGATCCGGCTCAGCGTTTTCAGATTGAAGATCGTCATCATGCCGACGCGGCCGTCGGAAATGAATCCGCGTCCTCCGTCGTGATCGATGGCGATGCCGTGTACGCCGGGCGTATCAGGAATGAGTCCGACGACCTTGCCGGCATCAACGTCGACGACTTCCACGCGGTCGCCATGCGAGACGTACGCGCGGCGCGATGCGGAGTCGATAGCGACGTAATCCCATCCGCCGGTTCCGCCGATCTTGATGTGACGAACGATGCTCCATGCGGCGAAAGCGCTGACGGCGACGGCAAGGGAGAGGAGAGCGATGAGTACACGTTTCATGGCGCGAACGGTATCGCCGACGCGTGCTGCGCGCAATGAAATTGCGGTTTATGCAGCGTTTAACATTTGCTCGTCGTCGATCGCCGCTGCGGGCTTCCGCGACATCAATCCCGTCGTGATCCCGACGACGATCAGATCGAGCAGGATGTAGAGAATCCCCACCCCCGCCGGCGGATTCGCTGAGTGCAACTTCAGAAACGGCACCTCGGCTGCCCACTGCCAATTGCCGATTGCGGTTCCCACCCACTCCAGGATCATCGTGAAGACGAAACAGGCAGCCAGCAGCAGCCGGTTGCGCGAGACGTAGATCAGCGCCACTGCGCCCATCCACCAGAGGGCGCCCCATGTGTCGTGCCGGAACGCCAGACTCAGCGCGGCATTGACGGTTCCGATGATGAGCACGAGCCGCGTGATGGCAACCCCGCGAAGACGGACTGCTTGCTGCCGCGCCGTCTCCGCAGCCAGCGTGTAAAACAGACCGTGTCCCGGCGGAACGTAAAACGGGATCACGGCGTGGCGATAGGAGTAGAGACCCCATCCGATCGAGAGGACGACTTCGCCCGCGGTCGCCACGATGATGCAGCAGATGATCTGCCGCGGCGCCACCTCGCTGTTGCGCGCGAAGTACCAGAGAAAAAGAGCAGTGGCGATGCCGAGGGCGAGTTGTTGGGGGAAGCCGTCGCGGTCCAGCAGGAGCAGAACCGTCATGAAGACAGCCGATGCGGCCACAAATCTGAGATAGCGCGATTCCATGGTCGATGAACGTACGCGCACAGTCTACGGGCGGATTGCGATCTCTGCATCGCGTCAATCCGCTGATCTCGCAGCGCCGTAGAAAGTTGTGAGTGCGATCACGACACGAAGGAGTTTTCTCAGACCTAACTTTGGCCATCCCCATTCGCCGAAACGTAGACGTTATTTGAGGTAGTGCGGTAAAATTCGCAGCTTCACTCAGCAAAACAGCAATCGAAACGCCGCAGCGTGCGACAGCGATGCGCGCGTGCATCGGGTCCAAGTTCAACAAATCCGCAAGTCCGCGCCGCGTGCACGGATGATCGAACCACGTAGCCGGGAGAAGGCATGTCCAAGTCATTACGCGCTTTCGTGATTGCCGCATGCGTCATTGCGGCCTTGCCTGGCGCCGCGTTCGCGACGAATGTCGACCTGAAGGTTGTCAGCGTCAGCGGTACTCCCAATCCGATCACGCTGAACACCGGCGACGTGACGTACACCGTCCAGGTCTTCAACCAGAGCAGCACGACCGGAACGAATCCGGTGCTCACGGCGACTCTGCCGGTCAACTCGACCTATGTCTCCTCCTCGGCGACAGGCGGTGGAACCTGCTCCGAGTCCGGCGGCACGGTCACCTGCAGTTGGAGCTCGATCGGTCCTTCGACCAACTACTTCCCCACGATCGTGGTCACACCGACTTCCGGCGGATCGCTGACGCTAAGCGCAAGCGTGACGGGCACGGAGCCCGATCCCAACACCGCGGACAACAACGCCAGCGGGTCGGTCACCGTCAACTCGCAAATCGACCTGCGCATCGTCAGCGTCACCGGATCGCCGAATCCGATCACGTTGAATACCGGCAACATCACGTACACGACGCAGCTCTTCAACAACAGCACCTCGCAAGGGACGGGCACGGTGCTGACGATGACCATCCCGGCGGCCTCCACCTTCGTCTCGGCGTCGGT
>DATAMS010000702.1:0-1774 GCA_036260495.1 Thermoanaerobaculia bacterium | reverse complement strand
GCGCTGCCCACCCGCCGCGCGGCAGGAAGGGCGCCGATACGCTATACGCCAGCGCGGCTCCGGCGGCGAGCGTGAGCGTGGCGAACATCCATAACGTGACGAGCTTCGCCGTCAGGACTTTCCATCGCCGCACCGGCCGTGTCAGCAGCAGTTTGTCCGTTCCCTCGGCATTCTCCGCGGAAACAATATCGCTGCCCAGAACGCCGATCAGAAGCGGCAGGAGCAGGAAGCCGGCGACGTTCGCAAACGTGCGCACGAAGAGCGGCGCGGTCGGTTTGTTCGGCTCGATGTCGTGGTCGAGATAGAACTGCAGGCGGTTGATCTCCGCGCGCATCGACCGCGCCCACGACTCGTTGACCCGCCCGCGTCGCAGCGTGTTCTGGTACGACGCCACCTGCTGCTGCACCTCGGCGCGCCAGTTCCGGTTGCGAAGGTCGTGCATCCGCCGGTACTGCCCGTAAGTCACGAGCGCGATGATGGCGAAGAGAATCGCGATCACGACCGCGAACCGCTTGCGGCGCAGGATCTTCAGCGTTTCGTTCTGGATGAGTGGGATGAGCATCGCGTGAATGTTCAGTCTACCGTCTCGCCGCCGGTCGCTTCGAGGAACATCTCTTCGAGTGATTGCGTGCGCCGTTGTGCGTGAAAGATTTTGACGCCGGCCTCGGCCAGCGCGGCGAGCAACGGCGGCGCGTCGGCTTCTTCCATCGCCAGCCAGATGCGGTCGCCTTCGGATCGAAAGGCGAGGTTGCGCTCGCGCGCGATCGCAGAGGCACGCGCGACGTCGTCAACGCGCACCTCCATGTCGCGGCGGCTGGAGATCAGATCGCGCACGGTGCCTTCGCGAAGGATGCGTCCTTTGTGAATGATGGCCACGCGATCGCAGGTGAGCTCGATCTCGGCGAGGAGATGCGACGAGATGAAGATGCTCATCTGCTGTTCGCTGGCGAGGCGGCGGAGAAGTTCGCGGATCTCGCGGATGCCGGCGGGATCGAGGCCGTTCGCAGGCTCGTCGAGGATGAGCAGACGCGGATCGCCGAGGAGCGCTTGCGCGATGCCGAGGCGTTGGCGCATGCCGAGGGAGTAGGTGCCGACGCGTTGTTCGAGGCGGTGGGCGAGGGAGACGGCCTCTGCGACGCGCTCGATCTCGCTGCTCGAAACGCGAAGCATCCGCGCGAAGTGCTCGAGATTCTCGCGGCCGGTCATGAAGCGATAGAGGTCGGGATTCTCGACGATGCAACCGACGCAACGCATGGCGTCCTCGAAGTTTTGCGCGATGTCGAAGCCGCAGATGCGCACGCTGCCGGCGGTGGGCCGGATCAGGCCGACAAGCATGCGGATCGTCGTCGTCTTGCCCGCGCCGTTCGGCCCGAGGAAGCCGAAGATCTCGCCTTGCTGGAGCTCGAACGAGACGGAATCGACGATCGTCTTGTGACCGATGGTCTTGGTCAGATTCGACGCGGTGAGGGTAGGGGTGAGGTCGCTCATCGGAAACACCAGCCAACTCCTGTTATCGTTTCACGCAATGCGCCGGTTCCTCTTGTGGTCTCTGCCGCTCACCGCCGCGCTGGCTGCGGCGATTTTGTTCGGAGCGGGATTCTACTCATTCCTGCGCGGCGACACCGGCACATCCGTGTCGCTGTTGCCTTCGACGACGCGGGTTACGGAATCAGCGCCGCGCAAGCAGATTGCGCCGATCATCGTCGGCGACTCGCTCGGGCGCGGCACCGGCGACGAAACAGGGCTCGGCATCGGCGGACGATTTGTCGACGAG
>DATAMS010000723.1:0-8804 GCA_036260495.1 Thermoanaerobaculia bacterium | reverse complement strand
CCCTGACCGCGTACCTGTTCCGGAGCCAGATAGTGAAGCGTTCCGAAAAGGCGTCTGCTCGATGAATCCGTCAAGCGAGGCAGTTGTGTCGGAAGCGCTTTGGCCAGACCGAAGTCGAGGATTTTCACCTGTCCTGTCGGCTCGATCATGATGTTCGCGGACTTCAGATCGCGATGCACGATGCCGCACTCGTGCGCAGCGGCGACACCTGCCGCGATCTGCTTGGCGATCGAGAGAAACTCGGCCGCTTCGGGTGGCCGGCGCCGCATCCGCTGCGACAGCGTTTCCCCTTCCGAGTACTCCATCACGATGAACGGAACGCCCTCGGGAGTCTCGCCAACTTCGTAGATCGTGGCGACGTTGGGATGCCGGATTGCCGCGGCCGTTCTCGCTTCCCGCATGAAACGCGCGCTCTTATCCGCGTCGCCCATGTCCTCGGCGTGCAGCACTTTTACGGCGACCAATCGATCGAGCCGTTGATCGCGCGCCAGGTAAACGGTTCCCATCCCGCCTTTGCCAAGGACGCGGACAACGTCGAATCGGTCAACGTTTTGAGGCAGGTTCGGCACGTGGCGACATTGTACTTGAGAGATGAGTGGTCAATTTTCTGACCCGCGAGCAACATTGCTGGGTTAATATTTACACCCGTAACAGAAACGTAATTGTCGCCGAAACATGACCACCACACTTGAAACGTTAGTCGCTCCCGACCTCGCCCTTCCGCCGCGGTACCAGGTTCGCGCGATTCTCAAGGAGACGCCGTCAACCTGCGTGTATCGCGTGTTCGACGTTTCCGATCAGAGGGACGAAGCGATCAAGATTCTCCGCCACGAGTTGTCGGAGCCGCAGCAACTTTTAAGGTTCAAGACGGAGTTCTCGACGCTGGCCTCGCTCGATCACGAGAGCATCATCAAAGTCTTCGATTACGGCTTGCTGCCGAATGCCTACCCGTACTTCACGATGGAGTACTTCGCGGGAAAGAAAATCTCGGAGTACTTCGACGGGCATAGTTGGTCCGCGCTCTACGATGTCATTCTTCAGATCGCATCGGCGCTGCATCACATTCATCACCTCGGCATCATTCATCTCGATCTGAAGCCGTCGAATATCCTTGTCGACGACGCCGGCCACGCCAAGATCATGGATTTCGGAGTGGCGATCGAGAGCCGTCAGGTGCTGGACCGGCAGATTCGCGGATCGCTGCACTACATGCCGCCCGAGGTGCTGAAACAGGATCGGGTCGACTCGAGGGCCGATCTCTACGCGCTCGGCATGACGCTGTACGAAACGGTCACCGGCGCGTTGCCTGGTTACGGCCGGCCTTCGATCGAAGTCATCCGGATGCATCTCGACGAAGACGTTCGTCCGCCGTCGTCGATCAATCCGCGAATTCCGGCGGAGCTCGAGCAGATCATCATCAAGTTGCTCGAAAAAGATCCGCGTCAACGCTTTGCCTCCGCTGCGGCATTGCTGCAGGAAGTGGCATCGGCGGCCGGAAAAAAAGTCGGCGCCGGTGAGTTGCTCCTCGGCAGGGGAGAGCTCTTCGCGGCACCGCTCATCGGCCGGCGAGCTGAAGTCGCGCAACTCCGCTCGTTGATCGCTGAGGCGCGCGACGGACGCGGCAACGGAGTGATCATCGCTGGCGCCGAGGGCATGGGAAAGAGCCGCATCGTCCGCGACGCAAACCTGCGTGCGCAACTCGACGGCGCGCGCGTGTTCTGCGGACGTTGCCCGATCAATCGCAAGACTGCCTACGCACCGTTCTTCGAAATCTTTCAGCAGATGGTGCTGGCGGTGAATCCCAGTGCCGACGTTTCCGCGGAGCTTCGCCGTTTGCTGCGGCCAACGGCGCCAACTCGGTCCGGTGACGAAACGCCTCGGGCAAGCGGTAAATACCAGCTCTACAACCGCATCGTGCAGGCGGTGCAGGACATGTACGGCTTCCTCAGCGCGGGCGCCTCGGACGGTGAGTCCAACGCGTCGCCGCTGATCCTCGTCATCGACGACGTGCAGTGGGCCGATCCTTCGACGACCGAGCTGTTCTCGTTTCTAGTCGGCGAAGCGAAACAGAATCGCTTGCTCGTCATCGGGACTCTCACGATCGACCCGTCCACCGAAAGCACAGCCGAGCAGGGAACGAATCTCGCCGCGTGGGAGCGGCGTGCGCGCGAGGGCGCGTTCCCAATCATGCGCGTCGAGGCACTCAGCGAGCCGCTTGTCCGCGAACATCTCCAGTCCCTCCTTGGCGAAGAAAACATCTCCGACGCGCTCGTGCGCTGGACGCTGTGGGAGTCGGCCGGCTCGCCGCTGAACATCCGCCGCGTCGTCGATTACCTCATCGCTCACGGCTATCTCTACTGGACGGCCAGCGGGTGGATTGCGGACATGGATCGCATCGAGGCGCTGCGCATTCCGGGGGGCGCCGGCTCGATCCTGATGGAGAAAGTCGAAGCGCTTGCGCCGGAGTTGCGGGCGGTGCTCGAAGCCGCCGCCGTGTTCGGCGAATCGTCGGGCGTTGACGTACTCACGTCCGTCGCTGGCAGCTCTGCAGAAGATGCGTACGTCGCGCTCCGCGGCGTCGTCTCGCTTGGTCTGCTCGATGAGTCGAACGATGGCAAGACGATCACGTTTCCACAAATTCATTTGCGCGAGGCCATCTACAACGCGATGACTGAGCGCCGCCGCACGGAGCTGCATCATCGCATCGCCGCAGTGCTGGAAACCGCGCTGACAGCCGGTGCGACGCACATGCTCGGCGAGGTCGCCTACCACTACGCCAGAGCGAACGACCAGATCAAAGGCGTGCAGTACTCGGTCGAAGCGGGCGATCTGGCGATGCGCACGATCGCGCACGAGGGCGCGACGGAGTTTTATCGCAGCGCGCTCGAACTGATGGATCTGGCCGGAGCGGAAGAAGCGAAAAAGGCCGAGGTCCGCGAGAAACTGGCTGACGGTTACTACCGCGCCAGCGATCATCGCGCGGCGATGCAGGCGTATCAATTCCTGCTGAAGAGCATTCAGGCTCGCAGCAAAGACGACGCGCCGAACGCCGATCTCGCTCGCGTCATGAAGAAGATCGGGAAGGTGCTGGCCAAGCGCGGGGAGCAGGATTCCGCGCAGTCGTACTACCAGAATGCGATCGATCAGTTCGAAAAGCTGGGCAGATCAGTCGACGTCGCCGAGCTGCTGAACCGCATCGCCGGACTTCATCGCGAGCGGGACGACTACGCGGCGGCTCGTGCGTCGTCCGAGCGCGCGCTGGCTCTTCTTGATCCGACTGAGCCGACCGTGGTCTTCGGCTACGTGATGAATACGCTCGGTTGTCTCGAGTTCAACCTCGGCAACTGGCAAACCGCACGCGAGTTGCTGATTGAGGCGTTGAAAGTCGCTGACAAGGTTGGTTCCGAGCAACTCTCGAAAGTGGCAACGACGAACATCGGCAACACGCTCTGGAAGCTGGGCGACTGGATCAACGCGCTGCAGTACTACAAGATGAACCTGGCGCTCTCGGAGGCGGAAGGCGATCTCTGGGACCTCATCACGGCTTACAACAACATCGGAATCATCGAGTTCAGCCGCGGCAATTTTCAGGTGGCGGTGGAGTTCTTCGAGAAGAGCGTTCGCATCGACGAGAAGATCGGCGCGATCGAGAATGAAGCGCTGGCGCGCGAGAATCTGGCCGAGGCGCTGGAGATGCTCGGCCGTTGGAACGATGCGCTCGTTCAGTACAACCGATGCCTCTCGCTGCACGGTTTCGATGAGACGCGCGCCTCGCGCTCATCGGTTTACATCCCGCTGGCTCGGTTGATGGGAAAGAAAGGCGACATTGCCAAAGCGATGTCGTATGCGCAGAAGGCGCTTTCCGCGGCCGAGCGCGCCCGCGACGAAGATCTGATTGCCGAGGCGTCGTATGTGCTCGCGAATATCGAGGATGAGCGCGAAAATTACGGCGAGGCTGAGCGCCACCTTGCGCGCACGCTGTCGATCTTCGCGTCGCATCAAACCACGCAGGGACTTTCGCGGGCGCACACCGCCGCCGCCAGCATGGCATTCACGCAGCAGCGGATGGATGAAGCATGGCGTCACGCGGAGCTTGGCGCAACCTACGCGCGCCAGCTCGATGACCGTTTTGCGCTGGCGAAGAACGATTGGATGTGGGGAAAGATCCTTTCGTCGCAGGGTGACCGCGACGCGGCGAACGCGAAGTTCGAGTCGGCGCGCGCGACGTTCGAGCTGCTCGAGACTCCGTACGAGCACGCGCGGCTTCTTTTCGATATCGGGTTGCTGAAGGACGAGCCGGAAGAAGCAACGCAAACGATTCGCAGCGCCATCCGCATCTTCGAGCGGCTGGAAGCAACGCACGATCTCGAGCGAGCACGCGGCGCCCTCTTCCGCATCAAGCCGGCCGGCAAGGCGCCCGACAGCGGCGTGGTTGGTCTCTACGAAGTGGTCAGGATCATCAACTCGACGTTGAATCTGGAAGAAGTGCTCAATCGCGTGCTCGACGTCGCCATCCGCCGCGTCCGGGCCGAGCGCGGCATGATCCTGCTTCTCGATCCGATCACCAGCGCACTGCGAACGCGGATCGTCCGGAACATCAAGGACACCGAGGGTGGATCGCGGCGCTCGCCGCAATCGATCGTCAAGGAAGTGATTCAATCGGGACAATCGGTGATCTCAGCCGACGCGCGCGCCGATGACCGCTTCACCGAATCGGAGTCGGTGATCGCCGAGAACATCATGTCGATCCTCTGCGTGCCGCTGGTGATTCGCGAGCGCATCGCCGGCGCGATCTACGTCGACCATCGCGAGGCGCGCCATCTTTTCTCGCAGCGGGATCTGACGTTCCTCGAAGCGTTCTCCGATCAGGCCGCGATCGCGATCGAGAACGCCCGGCTATACGAGGAGCTCGAGTCTGCGCGTGCGCGGCTGTCACTCGAAAACGAATCACTGCGCCGCGAAGTGCTCGTCGAGAAACATCTCGACTCAGTCGTCGGCGGTTCGGAGGCTGTGGCAAGGATTCAATTCGCGGTGCGCAAGGCCGCCACGGGCCACTCGACCGTCCTCGTGCGAGGGGAGTCGGGAACCGGCAAGGGCTTGATCGCGCGAATCATTCACAACGTTTCGCCACGCCGCAATGCGCCATTCATCATGTTCAATTGCGCCGCGCTTCCCGAGAATCTGGCGGAGTCGGAGCTGTTCGGGCACGAGAAGGGCTCGTTCACGGGAGCCGACCGGCGCAAGCTGGGACGTTTCGAGCTGGCCAACACCGGAACGATTTTTCTCGACGAGATCGGGAAGGTCAGTCTGGCCATTCAGGCCAAACTTCTTCGCGTCGTCGAGGACAAGGAGTTCGAGCGAGTCGGCGGCACGCAGACGATCAAGACCGACGTGAAGATCATCGCGGCCACAAACCTTGACATCGAGAAGGCGATCGAGGCGGGAACGTTCCGCGAGGATCTCTACTACCGCCTGAACATCATCCCGCTGATGCTGCCGCCGCTTCGCGAACGAAAGGACGACATCCCGCTCCTCGCCGAGCATTTCATACGCAAGATCTGTAAAGACCTCGGCGTCGAGACCAAGCGCTTGGAGCCAGGCGTGCTCGATCTTTTTGCCCGCTACAACTGGCCCGGCAATGTCCGAGAACTGGAATCGACGATTCACCGCGCCATCGTGATGTCGAACGATGAAACCATCACCCGCAACGATTTCTACAACCTGTTCGGCGAGGCCGTCGGGACCGCCTCGCCCGGGCAGCCTGTGCCGATGCCTTCGTCGTTGCTCAATCCGATGGTGGGCAGGATGGAGATCAACAGCGATGTCTACGACGAGGTGATGTCGTCCGTCGATCGCCAGCTCATCGAGCGCGCCCTCGAATCGTCCGGCGGACGCATCCGCGAGGCTGCCCGCCGCCTCGGCCTCGCCCGGAACACGCTGAAGTCGAAGATCCAGAAGTACAACATCGCCACGAAGGATTGAGTCTCCGTGGTTCATGATTCTCCCGGTCACTTGAATTACTCTGGAGAACGATGACCGAGACCAACCCACGTCCTGTGGAGCTGCAGGAAGACCGCATTCCGATGGCAGGGATCGAAGAGACGATCTCGAATCTGATCGATTTGTACGGCGGCGATTTGACCGCTTCCGGAGCAAACGAGCGCCGCTTCACGATCCCATTGCGGCGCGGGCTTGCCGCGGCAGGCGGTGTGGAATGCACCATTTCGTGGGCACCATCCGAGGTGGGCGAGGCACTCGTCACGCTGGTTTGCAACCGGGACGTCGATGCGCCGAAAGTGCAGAGAGTCTTTCTGCTCGTCGCGGGCGTGATCGGCTCACTTCTCTTCATGATCTGGCCGTTCTTTCTGCACTCGAAGGAGCTGGGGACCTTGGCCTGGATCGGCGGCGTGGTCGCGTTTGCCGTTTACTTCATGACGCTGCGAAAGACGAGCGGCGGCATCGCGCACGATTTTCTGCGGCGTCTGGCTCGCGAGCAGCGTTCGCGTCAGGCCGGGCAAGAATGATCTGGATTCTGTTGCCGCTGCTTGCGTTCGTTTTTTTCGGGCTTTGGGTCCGGCGGGAAGCGGAGCGCATTCGCGCCGAGGATGGCACCATCGTGCGCGGACGCGTGAAGAACTTCGCCGAGTTGCCGCACGTCGTCGTACGGCTGAAACTCGCTGGCTCGCGCATGGCCACGCCCACGGAGCTGCACGTGCGGCAATCGATCGAGGACGAGATCGAGCAGCGCGGCATCGGGTCGGTCGCGGACGCCGGCTCCGGAAAGGGATGGGCGTACGTGAACGTGGTCGTCACTGATCCTGCCGGCGCGGCGGCGAAGATTCGTGAGCTGCTTGGCGATCGCGGTCTGATCGACTCAGCCGAGGTGATCGCGTCTACAGACGTCCCGAAATGATCGACTTGGCGATCGTCGAGAGCTGCATGTTCGACGTTCCCTCGTAGATCTGCCCGACCTTGGAGTCGCGCCAGAATTTCTCGACCGGATACTCCTTCGTGTAGCCGTTGCCTCCGAAGAGCTGCACCGCGAGGGATGTGACTTTCTCGGCCACTTGCGACGAGAAGAGTTTCGCCATCGCCGCCTCGCGGAGGAACGGACGTTTCGCATCTTTGAGCCGGGCGGCGTTGTAGACCATCAGCCGCGCCGCTTCGAGCTGCGTTGCTGCCTCGGCAATCTGGAACTGCACTCCCTGAAACTCAGCGATGGACTGTCCGAACTGCTTGCGCTCCTTCGTGTAGGCGATGGCATGCTCGAGTGCGCCGCGCGCGACGCCGATCATCTGCGCGCCGATGCCGATACGTCCTTCGTTCAGAGTCTCAATGGCGATCTTGTAGCCCTTGCCCGGCTCGCCGACCACGTTCTCTTTCGGGACCTGGCAATCTTCGAGGATCAGTTCGCAAGTCGACGATGCGCGGATGCCGAGCTTGTCCTCTTTCTTGCCAACCTTGAAGCCGGGGAAATCGCGCTCGATGAGGAAGGCCGTGATGCCTTTGTAGCCCGCGTCGGGCTTTGCGTTCGCGAAGACGATGAAGATGTTTGCTTCGAACGCGTTGGTGATCCAGAGCTTCTGGCCGTTGAGAACCCAGTGATCGCCGCGGTCATCGGCCTTGCAGGCCAGCCCAAAAGCATCCGAGCCGCTGCCGGATTCGGAGAGGGCGTAGGCGCCGACCGTGTCGCTCGCGAGCATCGGCAGGTACTTCGATTTCTGATCTTCGTTGCCCCAACGAATGATGGCGTTGTTGACGAGCGTGTTCTGCACATCGACGAGCACGCCGCAGGAGGCATCGACGTGAGAGAGCTCCTCGACGACGAGCACGGCGTTGAAAAACGAAGATCCTGCGCCGCCCCATTGCTCGGGAACCTCGATCCCCATGATCCCAAGCTCGAAGAAGCTCTTGATCAGATCCTTCGACATCAGGGCGTCATGGTCCATCTGGTAGACCAGCGGCCGGATTTTTTCGATTGCGAATTCGCGCACGCTCTCCTGAAACATCTGTTCTTCTTCGGAGAGGATGGTCAGCGGTGCGCCGGAAGCGGCGGTGATGGTTTCGGTGGTCATCCGCGGATCATATCGGAACGGTGGTGCCCCGGGCCGGACTCGAACCGGCATGGCCCTGAGGACCGAGGGATTTTAAGTCCCTTGCGTCTACCAGTTTCGCCACCGGGGCTGCGGACAAAGGTAACACGTTGACGTTCCGGCCGAGTGGGGTTACCTTGGCGGTGCACAAAGTTCTAGGCACCGCCGCGATGCAGTAAAGCGTTGATCAACGGATCGGAGGCGAGCGGCGGCGACGCCGCCCGCCAATCCCGCGTCGAATTCTCTGCCGTTGATCAACGCATTCGCGGCGGTTGTGATGGGGGAGAGTGGCATGGGCGTCTGCAACTGGTGTGGAAGCGCGTTCCCGCTGACACGATCGACTCGGAAGTACTGCACGACCCGCTGCAAGACCAACGCATGCCTCGGCCGCAAGCCCAGCCGGATCCGCGCCGCCGAGGTCGAAGCGCTCCACGAATTGCTGCACACCGACCTGCCGGGCGCTGAGCTGTTTCGCGAACGGCTGCGCGCGATCATCGCGCCGCATTTGCCGCCGATTGCGGTTGAAAGCTCTGCGTTGGTTCCGCGCCTGGATTGATTCCGCGCCACGGGTTACGTAGGTCGGACTCTCTAGCGAGGCTCTGCCTCAAACCGACGAGATGTAAGCAAAGCTTTTCAAGGGGAGTGACTCCAGCGGAACGACGGAAGCGGCGCCGAGGCGCGGCAGCCGTATATTTGAGCCGTTAAGCGGCG
>DATAMS010000722.1:0-4210 GCA_036260495.1 Thermoanaerobaculia bacterium | reverse complement strand
ATCTCTTTCCGAAGTCGTATCGCTTCGCGGTGATGGCGCGCAGCAGCGACGGCGTCTGGTCGCTTCCCGAGCTCTACACCTTCTCCGTGATGCCGCCGTGGTGGTTGCGATGGTGGGCGATGATCGCGTACGCCGCGGCCGTCGTGGCGCTGGCCAGCGTTGCCAACCGGCTGCGAGTCCGTCGTTTGCGGCGCCGCAATCGCGAGCTCGAAGACATCGTTTCGGCGCGAACGCACGAGCTGGAAGCGCTCGACAGGATGGTCGAGATCATCAATCGCGAGCTCGTGCTCGAGAACGTGTTGCGCAGTCTTCTCGAGCAGGGAATGAAGCTTTTTCCGCAGGCGGACGCGGTGGTCTTCGTGCAGTTCGATCATGACCATCGCCGCACCTCGGTCGTCGCAGGACTCGGCCACGATCTGGAGACCTTTCGGGAGATTCAACTCTCGCCAGAAGAAGCAACGCGCCGCTATTCGGAGCGCGCGGAGCTGCTCGAAGAAGGCGTCTATCTGATCAAAGAAGATGTTTTCCCCGAGCTGACAGGCAGCGACCAGATGATGCATCTGCCGGTTCCGAAGTCCATGCTGGCGATGGAAATCTCCCTCGGCGGACGCATCGAAGGGTTTCTCATCTTCGACAACTTCAGCGATACCGAGGCATTCAGCCGCAGCGATCTACGCAAGCTGGCGCGCGTGCGCGAGCACGCCATCTCCGCCATTTCCAAAGCGCGGATTCTGCGCGAACTGCAACTGAAGAATCGGGAGGCCGAGGAGGCGAATCAGGCCAAGAGCCGCTTCCTGGCCAACATGAGTCACGAGCTGCGCACGCCGATGAACGCCATCATCGGCTTCTCGGAGATCCTCATCGACAGGCTGGAACCGCAGATCGATGCGAAGTCGCTGACGTTCATCCGCTCGATCCTCAGCTCGGGCAGACACCTGCTCGAGATCATCAACGACATTCTCGATCTCTCGAAAGTCGAAGCGGGCCGGATGGAGTTGCTGCCGGAGACGTTTCCCGTGCGCAGCGCGATCGAAAGCATCTGCCAGATCATGCGCGGGATGTCGACGCGCAAGGCGATCTCGTTCGAAGTGGAGATCGATCCAGGCGTTACGGCGATCGAGACGGACCAGTCGAAGTTCAAACAGATCCTCTACAACCTGCTCTCGAACGCGGTGAAGTTTTCGCCGGGCGAATCAGTCGTGAGGATTCACGCGCGGCGCGTCGAGGCGGCTGATGAGCGGCCTGAATCGATCAGCATCGACGTGATTGATCCCGGCATCGGCATCGCCCCCGAAAATCTGGCCGTGATCTTCGAAGAGTTCCGCCAGGTGGACAGCACGCTCAACCGGCAGTACGGCGGCACCGGACTCGGCCTCTCACTCGTTCGTAAATTCGTCGAGTTACAGGGGGGAACGCTGACCGTGGCGAGCGAGATCGGCAGAGGCAGCACGTTCACGTTTACGCTGCCCATTCACTTCGCGGGGACGACGATTCCGAGTCCGATCATCAACGTCGATGGGACAGTCATCCCACCCGGCGAGCGCGTGCTCGTGGTCGAAGACGAGGATCTCGCCTACTCGACGCTCGCGACGTATTTGCAGTCGGCAGCGTACGTGCCGATCCGCGCGCGCAACGCGGACGAAGCGATGCGCCTCGCGCGCAGCATCAAACCGGTTGCGGTAACGCTCGACATCGTCCTGCCGGGAGCGCAGGGCTGGGACGTTTTGCGCGCGCTCAAAGCGGACGCGGCGACGTCCGAGCTGCCGGTGATCATCGTCTCGATGATCGACAATCGTGAGCTCGGGCTTGCGTTCGGCGCGGACGATTACTTCGTGAAGCCGGTCGACTGGACGCGCTTCATGCGCCGATTGCGCGAGATCGCAATACGAACGTCGGCGCCGAAACGGCCGCACCTTCTGCTCATCGACGACGACGTCAGCGTTCACGACATGCTCGAGGCCGAGCTGACGAATCAGGGCTATCAAATCGAGAAGGCATTCACGGGCGCCGAGGGCCTGGAGAAAGCGGCGAAGCACTTGCCGGACGTCATCATTCTCGATCTGGCCATGCCCGGAATGAGCGGCTTCGACGTCGCCGCGAACCTGAAGCAGAACGAGGTCACCGCGCGCATCCCGATCCTCGCGTTCACAGCGAAAGAGCTGACGCAGCTCGATCGTGATCACCTGCGCGGGGGTTTTGTGGCGGTGGTAGCGAAAGGCTCATCGTCGGGCAAGCGTCTGATCCAGGCGATTCACGCCCTCGATGCGCGGCCGGTGGTTTCTTCGTAGAGTTTACGCAGGCCGGACTCTCCAGTCCGACAACACGAGACGCCGGACTGGAGAGTCGGACTGGAGAGTCGGACTGGAGAGTCCGACCTACGTTTCCCTCACTGCGCAGCCCGATAAATCTTGTCGCGATAATCAGCGACGTCACCCGTCACCTCGATAAACGGCAGCGACAGATCGAGCTCGCGGCAGGCGTCGGGATAGTGATGCATTTCGTAAAGCGCGACCGCGTAGTAATAGTGAGAGCGTTCTTCACCCGGACCGATCGCGCCGGCCGCCTGAAACGCACGTGATGCTCCGGCAAAGTCGCGCACGCGGTACAGCCCTTCCGCGACACGCAACGCCTGCGCATGCGGAAGCTGCGGCTCGATGAGAAGAGCGTTGTAGATCGCGCCCGCGGCGTCCGGATCGCCGTCGTCGATTGCCCGCTGGGCATCGTCGAAACGCGCGTCGATGGACTTCTTCGCCGGCTGCTGCTTCGACCGAACCATCGGAGCGATTGTTTGCAACGTTCCCGGCAACGGAGGGTCTTTTACAATGGGTGTATCCGTTTGCTCAGGCGGGCTCGCGTCGCCGGCCTCGCGCGGAGCGGTTTCCGCAACGTTCGGCTTCACGCTGGGCGTCGGTACCTCCACTCGCGGCTTTTCTTTCGCCGCGGCATCCTGCATCTGTTCGGAGATGCCGAACACCGCCGATTCCTTCTTCGTCAGCAGAGTCGCGGCGGCTCGAAGAAGCTCGGCGCGCAAGTCATCCGGAAGCGTCATCGACCGCAATCGCGGCTGGACGTTTTCAGCGGTAGCGATGCGAAGGAGTGCATCGCGCGCCTCGCCGTCGTGTCCCAGCCGGCTGGCCGCGATCGCCGCGTAAACCTCGGCCGTCTCGAACTTCTCGATCTCCTCCACGAACCCGAACGCGGCTTTGTGCAGCTCGGCGTACGCCAGTTGGTAGTCCGCCGTCCGGAAGTCGGCCATGCCGCGCGCATAGAGCCGTTCGTAGAATTCGTCAGACCCGCCGGCAAGTCCCACGGCAGGCGCGAACAGTAAAAAACCTACGATCAGGTTGCGCAGAAGTCGCTCTCCTTCGAAGGTACCGGAATTCGATCAATGGACGATTGGAGGGGAGAACACGACATCCTTCATTTTTCATCCGCCAGGAATCCTTCCCGCAACACTTCCACCAAATACGTAAACTATCGAAATGCAGCCGGTGGCGGCGGTTGTCCTGGGATTCGCAGAACGGCCCGCTCCTCGCTCGTCAGGAGAAGCGCCGCCGGTCTCTCGAGCTCTGCCCGCAAGGCTTCAGGAATCGCGATCGAGCGAAAGTGGGGTTGGACGCCGTCGGCGTTGGCAATCCCGACCAGAGCACTGCGCGTGAGAGCCTCGTTCCCCAACCGATTCGCCGCAACCGCTGCATACGCCTCGGCGGTCTCAAATCGATCGAGTTGATCGACGAGTCCGAATGCGGCGAGATGCAGATCGTTGAACGCAGCCTGATACTCCGACGCCTGGAAATGCGCCATGCCGCGCGCGTAGAGGCTTTCGTAGAACTCGTCGCCGAAACCGGCAACCGCGGACGCAGGCGCAAGAAGAAGCAGCAGGCTCATGACGACTTTTTGCAACGTACCCTCCTTCCGGAGCATGAGAATCGGTCAGGCAGCCAGCATACTCTTCAAGATTCGGCCGCGGGTTGGGTTGTGGGTTACTTGGTTGCCGGGTTGCCGGGTTGCCCGTTGCCCGGTTGCCGGGTTGCCTGGTTGCCCGTTGCCTGGTTGCCGGTTTGCCGTCTGAATTGAACGTTCTTCAATTTGGCCTGGATTCTTGAAGCTCCCAAACGAACCCGTCCGCCGGCAACCCGGGCAACCTGGCAACCTGGCAACCCAGCAACCCAGCAACCCAGCAACCCACCCACCAACCCAACCCAAATCG
>DATAMS010000720.1:0-3240 GCA_036260495.1 Thermoanaerobaculia bacterium | reverse complement strand
TGAACGACTGGGGCGAGTCGATCAACTTCGATGGCGATGGCTCCGCCGGCGTGCGCGAGCTCGTTTCTGAGAACGCGGCGATGTGGATCGAGGAGTTTCATCTTGACGGTTTGCGCCTCGATGCCACGCAGTCGATCAACGATGCGTCCGATGAACATGTGCTCGCGCTGATCGCGCGGAAGGCGCGCGCCGTGGCGCCCAATCGATCCATTTTTCTCGTCGCCGAGAATGAGCCGCAGGATGTCGCGCTCATCGATCATTACGGCCTCGACGCGCTCTGGAACGACGACTGGCATCACTCCGCCACGGTCGCGGCAACGGGACGCCGCGAGGCTTATTACACCGACTACTTCGGCACGCCGCAGGAATTCGTCTCGATGGCGCAGTTCGGTTTTCTCTATCAGGGCCAGCGCTACTCCTGGCAGGAATCGGCGCGCGGCACGTCGTCGCTGCATCTCGGGCCCGAGCAATTCGTCTGCTTCACACAGAATCATGATCAGGTCGCGAACTCGGGGCGCGGCGAGCGGCTGCAGCAACTGACCAGCCCCGGCCGCTTTCGCGCGCTGACCGCGTTGCTCCTCCTCGGCCCGAATACGCCGATGTTGTTTCAAGGTCAGGAGTTCGGCGCGACGACTCCCTTCCTCTACTTCGCCGATCACAATCCGGAGTTGGCAAGTGCTGTCGGCAAAGGACGCCGCGAGTTTCTCGCCCAGTTTCCTTCGCTGCTCGACCTTCACGGCGACTTCGCGCCGCCCGAGTCCGAGGAGACGTTCGTGCGATGCAAGCTCGATGATCGCGAACGGATCGCAAACGTGGAGATGATCGCGTTGCATCGCGATCTGCTGCGGCTGCGCGGCGAGATGACGGGTGTCGTGCGCGGTGCAGTGCTTGCCGCCGAAGCCTTCGTGCTCCGCTTCGACCATCGCCTCCTCATCATCAACCTCGGGCGCGAAGTGCGCCTTGATGTCGTCCCCGAACCGCTTCTCGCGCCGCCGCCAAAGCAAAGGTGGGAATTGCTTTGGTCGAGCGAATCACCGGACTATGGCGGCACGGGAACGCCGCCATTGATCGAAGACGGTTGGTGCCTGCCCGCGCACGCCGCCGTACTTCTGGCCGCAACGTAAACCACCGCCGGTCAGGACGCCCGGCGGTAGCAGGCAGGAATGCCTGCACTACGCTGTCAGGAGTTTTCCCGGCCAGGCTTCTTCGGCTTTGCGGATCCAGTGGCCGGTGCGGATCTCGGAGAGGCGGTCGGCGGTGGTGTCGAAGATCGTGGTGTGCAGGTCGCCGCGATTGCGGAAATCGGCGCGGCTGAGCGCTTCGATGCGGCCGTCGGCGTGACGGACGAAGACGCGGTTGGCGTCGAGGATCGAGACGCCGAGGTCGTTCTCGAATTGTTTGAGGAGACCGAACATGCGATCGATCGAGCATCCCGAGGTCTCGCTGCGCTCATCGACGGCAAGGGCGAGGAAACTTCCGTACAACAACTCGCGCGCGGACGTGACCGGAACATCGTGCGCGGCCCAGGCGTCGAGAAAACGATCGACGCGATCGAGAAACTGTTTGCTTTGCGTTTCGTTCAACGCAGGTGAAATGCCGAACAGCCACGTGCGGGCGTGGCCGTCGAGTTGATCGATGTCGATTCGTGGCACGATAGACTCCGTTTTGTAGAGTGAAGTGAGAAGAGTGAAGAGTGAAGCAAAAAGCAAACATCTTTCACTCTTCTAACGTCACTCTTCTCACTTCATACCATGAGCCTCGCAAAATTGATGCAACGCTTCAAAGGTGGCGTCTGTACGGACGACCGGCCGCCGCAACAGCAGGATCCGTTGCGCCTCGCCACGGCTGCGGTGCTGCTCGACATCGGTTACGCCGACGGATCGCTGAGCCGCGAAGAGGATGAGGATCTACTCACCTACCTCAAACGCTCGTTCGCTCTCGACGACACGATGGCGCAGGAGTTGGTCAAAGCCGCGGACGAGATTCGCACGCGCACGATCGATCATTACGCGCTGACGAATTTCATCCGCACCAGCGCGCCGCTCCATGATCGCATCGAGATCGTGAAAACGATGTGGCGGATTGCGTATGCCGATGGCCGGCTCACGGACTACGAGAACTACCTCGTCCGCAAACTGGCCGACCTCCTTGGGCTCGAGCATCACGTCATGATCGATGCGAAGGTGAGCGTGTTGCGCGAACTGGGGCTGGCGACGAGCTGATCGCGGGGGTCGGTTTTCGGGGGTCGGAGGGAATCCGGACTTGCCGGCTTGCGATCAGACCGCTCCGACACCCGACACCCGCGCTATCTCCGACACCCGTGGCAATCGCTTAGACTCACGACGATGATCGAGAAACATCACGTGGCCATCGTCGGCGCGGGCCCGATTGGCCTTGAGCTCGCGGTGGCGTTCAAGCAGTTTGGGATCGATTACGTCCAGCTCGACGCGGGGCAGATCGGATCAACGATCGCCTGGTATCCGATTCAGATGCTCTTTCACTCGAGCTCCGACCGGCTGGGATTGGCCGGCGTTCCCATTCAGACCTCGACGCAGCAGAAGATCACGCGGGAGGAGTACCTCGCCTATCTCCGATCGATCGTGATGCAGTTCGGATTGCAGATTCGTTCGTACGAGCGCGTCATGCAGGCGACGCGATTGCCGGGCGGAGCATTCGAGTTGGTGACGCGCGCGGTGGATGGCGAGCATCGGTATCACGTCGATCACGTCGTCCTGGCCATCGGAGCGTTTCACGCGCCGCGCATGCTCGACATTCCCGGCGAAGAGATGGCCCACGTCAGCCACTACTTTCACGATCCGCACACGTACTTTGGCCGGAAGCTGCTCATCGTTGGCGGCCGCAACTCGTCGGTCGAAGCGGCGGTCCGCTGCCAGCGCGCCGGCGCGGATGTCACGCTCAGCTATCGCCGCGACGACTTCGATCCGAAGGTCGTGAAGTTCTGGCTGCTGCCCGAGGTGCGCGCGCAAATTCGTGATGGGCTAATTCGGTATTTGCCGCGCACGACGCCGATCGAGATCGGCAACGGCACCGCGCTTCTCGCACCGACCGACGATCGCGGCGCCGTCATCGCGGACGCAGTGCCGGCGGAGATCGACGCCGATTTCGTGCTGCTGCTGACCGGCTACCGGCAGGATTCAACTCTCTTCGATCAACTCGGCGTCGAGCTGCGCGGCGACGATCGGCAACCACTTCACGATCCCGAGACGATGGAGACGAACG